>NZ_JAVRCL010000005.1:0-209189 GCF_034530775.1 Nostoc sp. DedSLP04
AGACTCTTGTGGGTCTTAGTTTCTAGCCAACGATTCGCACATCATCTTCAAAGTCAAGCGATATTAGACATTTGGTGAAAAAGAACGTAGAGCCGTAGCAGTGCTACGTCTCTACAAGGGTTATGGATAAAACATAATTGATTTGTGGAAATATCATTGCTTAATTTTGGATTTTAGATGTCTCTAAAATCCAAAATCTCAAATCCAAAATTATTACAGTTGCCGCACTAATGGCTGACCATCTTTGACTTCGCCAATTAAAACTAAATCGACACAGTTAACGAAGATACCATTTTCCAGAACACCGGGAATGTTATTCAATGTCTTTTCTAGTCCGGCTGGATCTTCGATGGAGTCAAACCTGACATCTAAGACAAAGTTGCCTTGGTCAGTGATTACTGGCCCAGCTTTTTTTACACCCATGCGGAGTTCTGGTTTACCACCGAGTTTTTTAATGGCATTGGTTACAGGAGTAATTGCCATTGGAATCACTTCCACGGGCACAGCAAAACTAGAACCTAAGCGGTCTACTAACTTGCCACTGTCTACCACGACGATGAACTGTTCTGCTAGGTAGTCTACGACTTTTTCGCGGGTATGTGCTGCACCACCGCCTTTAATCAAATTCTTTTGCGGATCGACTTCATCTGCACCATCAATGGCAATATCGATGCGGTCAATAGCATCCAAGGTGGCGAGAGGGACACCGTACTGCTTCGCCAGCACTTCTGACTGAAACGAGGTAGGTATACCAATGATATCTTTGAGTTCGCCCGACTTGAGGCGATCGCCTAAAAACTGAATCGTATATGCTGTAGTTGACCCCGTACCCAATCCGACAATGGAACCCGATTTGACCAGGGCGGCGGCGGCTTTGCCAACTTCTTGCTTCATTAACTTTACGGGATCTGCTGTCATTCCCAAAACTCCTGAAAAACTGACTATAGTCCATAGTAGTGGGCGGATAACGCCAAAACATCAAAGGTAAAAAACAAGTTTTTGCTGATTTCCACTCTTTTGATGATGAAAACCAGCTCGCGTATTACGTAGCTATGCAACATCGCCTAGCCCAAATTCGTCATTAATTAACTGAGATTAAGTTTTACGTTCACCTCAGTAACGTAGTTTTTTCAATTCCCGTTAGCAGCTACAAGTGGTTATTATGATCCGTCAGCTTTCAATTACTCTCTCTTTAATGGCAGTACTACAAAGCTTGCCAGCAATTGCTCAAGTACCAGAATCTACTTCTGAAATACCAGCTGATTCCATTCAACAGGTAACTGCTGTCAAATGGATGACAAATTTTCCCGATGGCAAATTTTATCCCGAAAGGTTAGTGAGTCGGGCAGAATTAGCCTCGATTATGGTAAAAGCCTTTCGCCTAGATAAAAGAGAAGCTGTTACCAAAGAAAATTTAACTATTCCAGATGTTCCTCGTTCTTATTGGGCATTTAATGATATACAGACAGTCCTAAAAACTGACATCATGAAAGGCTATCGGGGTAATGAATTCTTTCCTAACCAAAAAGTGACAAGGGCAGAAGCTCTGGCTATTTTCGCCCAGGCTTATGGTGTATTTCAATTTCCTGATGCTGCTGTAAATGAGATTCTGGCTTCACATCCAGATGAAAAGTCTATCCCAACTTGGGCAAGAAAAGCGATCGCGACAGTAGCTACTGAGGGATTTCTGAATACAGATGCTCAAGGTAATATTTCTCCATTAAAACCCGTAACCCGTGGGGATATGGCTTATGTATTGAGTAAATATTTGCAACGACAACAGCAACAACCCGAAACACCAGAAGTTCCGATGATTCCAAATAGCCCACAATCACCCTAGCTAGACTTTTTCTAGCCGACGTACTTAAAATCAGTTTTGACCCGGATTTTTATACTTGTCTCGAAGTTGGCGAAGAAGATATACGGAATTAGACTGTGTTGGTTGCTGCAACACATTATTCCCATAATTAGTTTGTGGTGGTTGTGTAGGTTGTTGCAAGCCATAATTCCCATAATTAGACTGTGGTAGTTGAGTTGGTTGTTGCAACACATTATTCCCATAATTAGTTTGTGGTATTTGGGTCGGTTGCTGCAAGCCATAATTCCCATAATTAGTTTGTGGCAGTTGGGTTGGTCGCTGCAAGCCATAATTTCCATACCCTACAGGATTTGTGGGTGTGACAACACTTTGACTCGGACTTTGGCTAGAGTAAGGTACAGTATTACTTGGTGCTACATTAGGGACTACTTGACCGTTATTTAAATTAGTGTAGGTATTGTAGGGATTTTGCGGTAAGTTCGTACCCGTACTTAACCCATTATTAGGGACTACTTGACCGTTATTTAAATTAGTGTAGGTATTGTAGGGATTTTGTGGTAAGTTCGTACCCGTTGATGTGTTACCTGTCCCAGTAGTTAACCCAGTGTTTGGTAGAGAATTCTGACTGGTTAAGCTATTGCTGGGTGGCATTAAGGTTGTTCCTGGAGCGGAAACTTGCCCTACAGCATTTGTCTGAGTTGCAGTGGTACCACTGAAGCTAGACAATTTCTGGTTTGTCGATTGATTAAGCGCTGCTTGCAGAGGGTCGATAGAGAGAGAATTTTGATTCTTATTGGTTTGATTAGTGAATCCAACACCCAGGTTAGAAGATGTTTGGTCTCCCCCTGTTGGTTCAGACGCCGTATTTAAGGTTTTAAGACCTAGAAACGGGTTATTACTATCAACTGTTCCAGTACGCAATAAATTGTCTGTTTGTTGAACAAAGGGATTTTTTGCGGCTGGGGAGCTGTCGCCGTTAACACTTAAACCAGGATTTAATTTGGTATTATTAGCAGACTTTTGTTTGTTGATGACATCATCTAATAAGCCTTTGCTCTTTTTTGCCTCAGTCTGTTGTTCAGGCGCATTTGCCGTTGATGAAAGAGTTCCTTGCTCAAAGTCATTAAATAAAGCTGGCAGGTTATCAATATCTGCTGCAATAGCTTTGTTTTCTTCTGACAGGGAGGAATCAGCAGACTTTTGTAAAACGACTGGTTTTTTTTGCTTATAAGCGAAAATATCTGGGTTTGACCAGTATTCCCAGGTTGCTAGCCCAACTACAGATAAAAAAATCGCAGTTCCCCAAAAACCAGGCCGCCCTAGATTCCATAACCTGGCTTTGAGATAGCGTAAGTAGGCGGGAGGATAATGACGATGTGGCATGGGATTTGCTAAGTGAGATTTACTATAAATTGGTAAAATTCAACGGAAGAGGCATTGCTGTTTGATGCTTTTATTGCCTGGGAAGGAAATATCTCAACTAAAGTTCGATTGTGATTTCATCGTAACTTCTCAAGAAATTATTAGTTATAAGTAAGTCAAAAATTTACTAATCACTATTTTAAACTAAACGGTTTAGTCTAAAAATTAATTTTGAGTATCTTAGCTGCGATCGCCCCAACTTTCATTTTCCCTATTTTGATTTTCTACAGGACTAGGACTAACAACTCATCGATGGTGCTTACCGAAGAATGGATAGCTACTGCGATATCTACAATATTCACCTTGGGCAGCAGAGGTGGCATCTCTGCGGTAGAAATATTTAAAATAGTTAATTACAAATAATTACTAACTGTAATTATTTGTAATCTATACATATAGAAATAAATTTTCTCTATAAAATCTCTTTTTCGGCAAAATACAAACTTCTTCCGTATATAGTCCCCATTTAAGGAAACAGTATAGAAAATTTCCGTATAATTCACCCTGATTTCCAGAATTTTTCCGAATATCATTTACTAGCGCTACTTGACTCATTCAATACATCTCTATTTATGAATATAGCTGTACAGATGTGCTATGACGTTGCTAAGTCCTAACTCTTTCTTTGCATTATGATATACAAACCCCCTCAACAAAAGCTGTTGAGATGGATTGCATTGTTCCTAATTGGAACATTTCTGCAATTTTTGTTTTACATCCCGACACCAGTCTTATCTCAAAATTCCAATAGCTGTAGCAATATTACAACCCCGCTCACATCTGAAGAACAAACTTATGCTCGTGCGGCTTGGCAGTATTTTGTCAAAAATTATCAGCCAGCAACGGGATTTACCAATTCTACTGGGGGTTATCCTTCAGGTACACTCTGGGATATGGGTAACTACCTGATGGCATTGAATGCTGCACGATGGTTGAATCTTACCGATCAAGCAGACTTTGATTCCCGCCTCAATAAGTTTTTGACGACTCTTAGCAGTCTAAAGTTATTTGAAGATGCTTTGCCCAATAAAGTCTATAACGCAGCCACTGCACAGATGGTTGATTATGGTAACAATCCACTAGAGCGTGGTCTTGGCTGGTCTGCTTTGGATGTTGGGCGGATATTGGCTGCGTTTGATGTCATCCGTACCTGCCATCCGCAATATAATGACTGGCTCAAAGGAATTATAGCGAAGTGGCAGGTGGCGCGATCGCTCAAAGATGGACAACTTTTCGGCGCGACTGTTCTCCCTGACAACAAAACCTTACTAGTGCAAGAGGGACGACTCGGCTACGAAGAATACGGCGCTAGGGGTTATCAACTTTGGGGTTTCTCTGCACCCAAAGCTATTGCTTTAGAACCATTTAAGTTAGTTGAAATTAATGGTGTGCAAATCCCTGTTGATAGCCGTGACTTTCAAAGTACCAACGCTAATAATTACGTTGTGAGTGAGTCTTATATCCTTGATGGGATTGAATTTGGCTTGCAAGGTGAATTAGCTGATTTTGCTGCTAGGGTTTTAGATGTACAAAAACGGCGTTTTGATACCACAGGTCAGTTAACTGCGGTAACAGAAGATAATATCGACCAAGCACCTTATTTTCTCTACAACACCGTTTACGCCAACGGTACAAACTGGGCAACTATTACCGATACCAATCAACCTTATCCACAGTTTCGCAGCCTCAGTACAAAAGCTGCTTTTGGCTGGCGCTATCTATTTCCAGATAATGCTTATGCCCAAAAAGTTTTTGATGCAGTCAAGGATCTTCGCAGTCCTGATGATAGCGGTTACTATGCTGGCATCTATGAAGAATCAAAACAACCCAACAAAGCTTTAACAGGTAATACGAATGGGTTAATTTTGGAGATTTTATACTATAAGGCTAAGGGAAATCACCCTTTAATTGCTTCGGCTTCTGCGAGTGTGTCTACTAGCAAGCCTAGTGAAAATACCTCTGGTGCAACACCTGTAAATCAACCGAATTCTACTGGCAAACCTAGTGAAAATGCCTCTGGTGCAACACCTGTAAATCAACCGAATTCTACTGTTACGACTCCGATCGCAACTTCTAAACCTACAGAAGTTGCTGTTGCACCTATTCCACCAGTGGATAGTCCCCAGTCATCATCTAACCTGAAACTAGAGCGATCGCTAACGCCTGTTGAACGACGCTATGCAGAGGCGGCTTGGCGATACTTTCAAGCGAATTATCACGCCAAGAGTGGGCTGATAGACGATCGCAGTGATTTTAAAGGTGCAACCCTCTGGGGATTGGGAGATTATCTGGCAGCACTCCATGCAGCGCGATCGCTCGATACAATTACCCCTAAAGAATTTGACCAGCGCACCCGCCATCTCTTAGGAGCTTTGACAAAATTACCGTTATTTGCTGGGGAATTGCCAAGTCGGAGTTATGATACGCGATCGCTCCAACCAATCGATTATGGTGGTAATCCAGTTCCCGAAGGAAACGGTTGGTCAGCTTTAGATTTGGGTAGAATGCTGGCAGCGCTTTACAACTTAAAAAGCTGTCATCCAGAATACACGGCTGCCGTAGATAAAATTGTCCTGGATTGGTCATACTTGCGTGTGGTGCGTGAAGGTATTCTCTCCAGTGCCACCGTTACCAAAGAAGAAGATGGGCGATATCTCACCCGCGTTAACCCCGAAATCCGCTTGGGTTATGAGGAATATGCCGCTCGTGCTTTTCAATTATGGGGGTTTAATCTCGATCGTTCTGCTATTGGAGGTGAATATCAAACTGCCTCAGTGGAAGGATTGAAAGTCCCAATTCAACGCCATCGCACAGATACTAATTCTAAAGTTAACCAATATACAGTTAGCAATCCTTTTGTACTCTATGGATTGGAGTTTGGATTAGATCCAAAAATGCGATCGCTCTTTGAACCAATTTTTCAAGCGCAAGCTGAACGTTACCGTCGCACGGGCACTCTCACAGCCTCAGCCACCACCTTGATCGATCGTAAACCTTACACTGTCCACAGTACAATTACTGGACAAGGAGAGTCTTGGGTGGCTTTAGGAGATGATGGTCAACCAGTACCAAAGGGGCGATTGGTAAGTACAGCAGTAGCTTTTGCCTATAATGCCCTGCTTCCAGACAATAAGTATAGTCAACAGTTACAGGAAGGAACGACTGACTTATATAATCCATTAGTTGGATTTTATGAGGGCTTCTACGAAACCACCGGCAAAACGGCAGTTGGTTTTACCAGCAGCACCAACAGTATGATTTTGCAATCCTTACTATACAATGTGACAAATCGACAACCCTTAATTCGTCCGATTACTACTATGAACTCCCTTTGGTGGCAGACAGTTACTAAGGGAAATTCTGGGCGAGGTCTACCAAACAGCGCCACACAACAAACCAAGTTAACTTCTGATAGTTCTGGAAGTTACTGGGTTTCAGATAGTGAAAAGACTCATCTAGTAACTGGCACAAAATAACACAACCAAAACCCTGATTTTCAGGTAAGAGCAATTCATAAAATTGCTCCTACAGTCTGTAGTTTTGTATAGGACTCATATTTGATTGCGTGAAAAAAACTCAGTACAGCTTTATTCCTTCTTCCCAGTCCCCATTACCCCTTATCCCCAGAGGGGGCCCCACCATCCCCAGTCCCTAGTCCCTACGATTAATTCAGAAATCAAATCAGATTGCTATATAAGTCCTAGTAATCCAAAATCCTTGTAGAGATGTAGCAATGCTACGTCTCTACATCTAGATTTGTAGCTCAATTCAGCAACGCTAATTTTGGATCGAGCGAGAAAATTTGTTAGTCGCAAATTTAACTAGGGAATACTTATGTTGATGAGGATGCAGATACATTAACTATTGGTACTAAGATGGCTTCAGTTTCTCTAACAAACTTTCCTGGTAACAGCCGCTCATTACTCAAAAAAAGAACGCTGTTATTTCGTTATTTAGCAGAAATCAATTTAATTTTTGGTATCTGGTATTTGCAATGGCGCGTCACCCATTCGATCAATTTTGATGCCCTCTGGATTTCTATTCCTTTGCTGATAGCCGAGATTTACAGTTATTTCGGTGGCGTCATGTTTGTAATTGGGTTGTGGCGACCTTTAGTCAGACAAATTAAGTCTCTCGACCAGATGACCCCACCTATACCCAGAGCCGACTGGCCAACAGTGGATGTATTTGTAACCTGTTACAATGAGCCGTCGAAAATTGTCGAAGAAACTGCCAAAGCTGCCTTAGCAATGGATTATCCGCCCATCAAGTTACGCGTTTATGTGCTGGATGATGGGAACTCGGCTGAGATGCGAGCGATGACAGAAAGATTGTGTATTGAAGATTTGCAGTCCCCACAATTACAGCTAGAAGCGGAACGGATTGATGCAGAACATGCTGGATTGTTAGAGCGTTTGAAGCAACTGGAAAATCTGACACCTAATACTCAAGCTGCCGAACAATGGCTGCAAACATCATCAGAATCAGTGGTGAACCAGCCTGCGGTTGGATTTGTGCAAAGTTTGCGATCGCTGATTCTTTGGCTACCTCCGGCTCACCCCAATATTAGCGATTCTCTGACAAAGACGCTACGCGATCGCCTAATTATTGAACGGAAAGCTTTAGAAGAAGCTATTTACAAAAAAGAACTAGAACTAGTTGATCTGGCTCGTTTTCGTTACATTGCTCGTCCGAAGACGCCTGGTGTTGCACATCATGCCAAAGCAGGCAACATCAATTATGCAATTTTTTCTGGAGAAACGTCAGGAAATTTTATTGTTACTCTAGATGCTGACCACATTCCCAAGCGAAATTTTCTCAAGCGAGTTCTGCCTTATTTCTACACCTATAATCTTTTAAACGGAAAATACGACCAGAATCAAATTGCTTTTGTACAGACCCGCCAGGATTTTTACAATATTCCTCCAGGCGATCCTTTTGGACATCGAGCAAATTTATTTTATGGGCCACTTCAACAAGGCAAAGATGGCATGAATGCTGCGTTTTATACAGGTACAAATGCGATTCTCAGACGTGAGGCATTAGTTAGTGTAGGACTGCAAAATTTTGCTGATGATTTTGCTAAAGATGAAAAACGTTTAGATGAATTTGATTTAGTTGGTGGGGTATCCAGTAATAGCATTACGGAAGATATGAATACAGCCATGCGTCTGCATAGTGCTGGCTGGAAATCTATTTATCACAATGAACTTTTGGCAGAAGGTTTAGCACCAGACGATCTCAGTTCTACTCTTAAACAACGGCTACGCTGGGCACAAGGAACTATCCAAGTGCTAGTGAGGGAAAATCCTCTAACCAAATCAGGGCTAACGTTTTGGCAAAGGTTGCAATATTTCAAGACGATGTATAGTTATTTCTCTGGTTTTGCAACTCTGGTTTTTATTTCTTGTCCAATTATCTATTTTTTTACGGACATTGTTCCAGTTAGAAGCTACGGGTCTGACTTTGCCATACATTTTTTTCCAGCTTTTATTATTAACCGTCTGACTTTCCTTACAGCTACTTGGGGCATTCCAGCTAGAGAAGTATGGCGTTCTGAACAATATGCGATCGCTTTATTCCCCTTATTAATCCAAGCTGTATGGAGTGTGTTCACAGGACAAAAACTCAATTTTCAAGTCACACCTAAGCAGCGACAATCCGGGATTTATCTCCGGCTTGTTTGGCCGCAGTTGGTTGTTTTTATCCTTACCATTTTGGGGATGTTATGGAGCCTTTACCAATTCGCTATTGGCCATTTAAATAATCCTGATGTTCACCTGCTCAATAGTGCATGGGCTATTTATAATTTATTACTTTTGTGGGCGATCGTCCGCGCATCTGTTTGGCAGCCTCCAAAAGAGGTTTAAAAGTTAAGTAATACCATTTTGGATTTTAGATTTTAGATTTTGGATTGTGAAATCTCCATTGGATAAGTGTTTCAGTTTTCCATCTGTCGCAATCATTTTTAAAATTGGTATAAGAGGAGTGAGCAGAAGGAAGAATGACTAGTGACTTATAAATCCAGCCTAGAAAAAAACAGCTATGAACACTCATTCAGACTCAAAAAATTTTGGTCAGCGAACTGTCTTAACAATTTATGCTCATGCTGATGATGAAGTTCTACCTGCTGCTGGTACTCTCAGTCTGATGTCCAAAGCAGGATGGAATGTTCGTTGCTTAATTTTGACTGATGGTGGTCTTTCTAGTTCGCCTGTTAAGGGTACACGTCATCAAGAAGCAGATGCAGCTGGCAAAATCATCGGTGCAACTTACGAGTTTCATGCACTTGAGGAGTGCAATTTCTCCACACAAGTAGTGATTAAAGTTACTGAAGAAGCTCTTGGGCGTTGGCAACCGGATCTGATTATTACTCACGCACCACAACCTGAAAAATATGGGCATAGAGATCATGAAGTGTGTGCGATCGCAGTTTCTAATGTTGCTACCCGCAAAAATATACCCTTGTGGTATTCAGCACCACCTGTTTTTTTGCGAGGTTTTGAACCCAACTTTTTTGTGGATATCACCTCTGTAATTGAGGAAAAAGTTGCAGCGATCGGTTGTTATGAATCAGAGTTAAATAAAGCATTTATGCAACTTGATGCCATACTTGTTCTGTCTCGCTTCTGGGCACGTGAGTTAGGTCAAAAAGACGGCTATTTTGAAGCTTTTGAAATTTCTCGGCAATGGGTTGATGCTAGCTTTTTTATGGCAATCGCAAATAATAGTCATCAAAAAGTATTAAAACAAAACTAATTGTAGATTTTATCTATTGCAGTTTGCCTTAATTCAATGCCAAAATATAACTACATAATAAGGTAACAAAACCATGAATTTGAGTGTGAAAGTCCTAGAAATATCGGGAATTTTAGATGGTATTAGAGGTAACGAACTACGTCGTGAAGTTAGCGGTATGCTGGCAAATGGCGCTGATATTTTGTTAATCGATATGAAAGAAGTAAAGTTTATTGATAGCTCTGGTTTAGGTGCTTTAGTATCAGCAATGCAAATGGTACGAGCTGCTAAAGCTAAACTGTTTGTTTGTTCGATCAGCGATCAAGTCAGGATGTTATTTGAACTGACGAAAATGGATAGAATTTTTCAAACTTTTGCTGACAAAGATGACTTTTATCGTCAAGTATTAGCAACACAATAAGGTGTTAAGCAATCCAAATTTAAGTATGTATAGCTGACTATTTTAACCAAAGTTAACTTTTACTAAAGATAAGTCATCATCAAGATTATCTTGAGTACTTAAGGTGAGAATCTTTGTTAAGAGTTGATTGAGGTTGCAGGTATTTCCAGTAGATTTACTTAATAAGTCAATGAATGCATCGATTCCCCAAATTTTACCATCTGGCTGATTAATTTCATAAGCACCATCACTAAAAATGTATAAAGTGCTGTTTTCTTCAACCTGAAAAACAGCATCCTCAAATTTAACTTCAGGCAAAAAACCAATTGGTAAATCTAAAGAAGTTAGCTGTTTAACTTCAATGTTGTTTGTGGAGGTATTAGATAACAGTAAAGCTGGGGGATGTCCGGCGTTGGCATAAACGAGTTGACGTTTCAGGCGGTGATAAACTCCATACCAGATTGTAAAGTATTTATCACCGTGCTTACTCATTTGGAAAGCATGATTGAGAGCTTTTAGGACTTCACTTGGTTGACAAAAGTTAGTGTTTGGTAGAGATTGCGATCGCAAAACATTCTGTACGGATACCGATAGGAGGGCAGAACCCACCCCATGACCAGATACATCTAACAAATAAATTGCCAAATGATCCTCGTCAATCCAATAATGGTCGAAGCAATCGCCTCCTAGCTGCGCTGAGGGAATAAACAGATTTTCTGTAGTTACTGCTCCTACAAGCGGTGAGGGTAAAAGCGATCGCACATAATCAGCGGCCTCAGCCAATTCGGCTTCCAAAATTTGCTTTTGAGTTTGCAAATCCTGATTGAGTGTCTCCAAAGCTTGCTTTTGACTTTGCAAATCCTGATTTAGCTGGTGTAACCTTAGTCCTGCTCTTACCCGTGCTTTCAATTCATTCATCTCTATTGGTTTGGAGATAAACTCATCCGCTCCCGCATCAAGTCCTCTAACTCTATCTTCTTCCTCTCCTCGAGCTGCTCCCCTAGCTGTCAATAGAATAAAAAAAGTAGTTGCCAATTCTGGATCTGTTCTAATTCGACGACACACTTCTAACCCATCTACCTGTGACATCATCCAATCACAGATAATCAGGGCAGGATGTAGCAGTTGTGCTTGGATAATTCCTTCTTCACCATTGCTAGCTACAGTAGTCTCATAACCCTGCCTTTGGAGTGTGCTTTTCAGTACTGCTCGCACTGTCGGGTCATCATCAATAACTAGAATTTTAAACATAAATTACAGTTTACTAAGTAAAATGATTGATAAATAGTTGCTTTAATTTAAGTTATATGCAATTTAGTTTTTAATGTATAGTAAAAATACTCAAATTAAATAATCTAATTAACGAATATGATGATTCCACGATATTTTATTAGTTAAGAAGTGAATAATAAAATTTATCTCAAAGTCAACACAGACCTGACAGTTTCACCTCAAGTTTTGTCTTGGTTCGAGCAGATGAATCAACCACCTATTCTCGATCAAGAAATTTGGTGGCAATGTCAAACGCTGATGATGGAAGGCTTTACTAACATTGTCGAACATGCCCACAAAAATTTACCTATTGAAACTCCAATTGAGATGGAAGCTGTGCGGTTAGATGAATACATAGAAATTCGCATCTGGTCTCAAGGCGAACCATTTGACTTAGAACAGCAATTGCGCCAAACATCTGAATTTGAGGATAACAATCGAGAGCGCGGCCGGGGTTTAAAAATTATGTCCGCCATTGCCGACAAATTGAGTTATGAGCCGACAGTAGATAATCGTTACTGTTTATTTATTAGTAAATCTTATAAAAAATGTCTATGATTGCAGTAGGGAGATCGTGACTACTGACTGATGATTAAAAACTCTTGGATGCGTTTAATAAAATCTTCTAACTCTACAATTAAGTTAATAGTACCTCGACGCTCTTGATTGCTCGCTAATTGTTCTAGTTTTTCTGCTGCCAGATACATAGGTGTAACTCCCATATTGGCACTAGAACCTTTAATTTGATGGACTTGGAGCGCTATTTGCTCAAAGTCATAATCTGCGATCGCTATTTTAATGACTTCTAGACGAGGTTGAATATCTTCAACAAATATTTGTAGTAGTTCTAATTCAAATTCTGGGTTATTTTCTGAAAGTTGATGCAATCGTTCCCAATCAATTGGGAGTTCAACTGAACCAACATTTGTTGTCGAAACTGTCTGCTTTGTGGCAGCTGTTTCTTTTGCCTTGAATATTACATTTCCCCAATACTCTAACGTCGCGGCCAAAGTTTCTTTCATCACCGGCTTGCTCAAATAGTCGTCCATTCCAGCATCTAAACACATTTGTTTGTCTTGTTTCATTGCATTAGCTGTCATTGCAATTACTACAGGACGACGACCACTAGCAAAGCTGCTTTCTTGGCAACGATGAATTTGTTTTGTGGTTTCTAAACCGTCGAGAATCGGCATTTGACAATCCATCAGAATTAAATCATAAGGAATCTTTTCTAATAGTTGCAACGCTTCTTTTCCATTATTAGCAACATCAGCACTATAGCCTATATTTTTGAGTTGCTTCAAGGCTATTTTCTGATTCACTAGATTATCTTCAGTTAAAAGAATTCTTAATTTATATAAATCAGGAGACGGGGAAGCAGGGGACGCAAAGACGCTCTTATGCGGAGATAATAAGAATAATTTCTGACTTTTGAGAGCCAGTTGCTCCATATGTGAAGACTCGATCGCTTTTGGGATCTCTTGTTGGGAGAAGACCACACTGGCTCCTGCTGACTCCTCTGGAATAACAGAAGCGGCAATCGTAAAGTAAAATGTACTACCTGCATTAAATTCACTTTCAACCCAAATTCTGCCACCCATTAACTCGCACAGTTGCTTACAGATAGCAAGACCTAAGCCAGTACCGCCATACTGTCGAGTAATGGAAGAGTTAACTTGACTGAAAGCTTTAAATAAACGCTCTAGGCGATCGCGTGGAATTCCAATGCCTGTATCTTTAATACTAAACTGAATTTCGTCAGGATTTGCAGCAGAAGAATGATTGATATCGCTATTATTGCGGATTCTAACTGAAACTTCTATACTTCCAGTTTCGGTAAATTTAATCGCATTACTGATTAAATTAATCAAGACTTGGCGCAGTCTGGTGATATCTCCCACAATCATAGTAGGAAGTTGAGGACTATCTAAAAATGTGAGTTTTAAACCTTTTTCTCTAGCTGTAGGCGCAAGCAGATAAAAAGCCTCATGAATGCAATTTCGCAAAGCAAAAGGTTCCTCTTCAAGTTCTAAGTTACCCGATTGGATTTTGGATAAGTCAAGGAAATCGTTAATAATTTTAAGTAAGGAATTTCCACTGGTGTAAATGGTTTCAACAAAATCTTGCTGTTCAGCAGTCAATTCAGTATATTGCAACAAACCGGCCATACCAATTACCGATGCGATGGGAGTCCGAACTTCATGGCTAATCATCGCTAAGAATTCCTGTTTAGCAAGTTCTGCCTGCTTTCGTTCAGTCATATCTCGCAAAATGTAAACGTAACCTTGAAAATGTTCAATTTCTGTCTTGACAATTGAGGATGAAAAAGCTATTGGAATTGTTTTACCACTTTTGGTATAACAAACGGTTTCTACTTCTTTTACTAAAAAATTTATGTCTTGACTGTGAGATATATCAATATCATCAATTATCAATGGATATTTATTGGCTTCTTCAATAACTTTTGCGATCGGTTGACCGATGAGTTCTATTTCGTTGTATTGCAATAAGATTTGTGCGGCATAATTCATTTTTTTGATCTCGCCTGATAGTGTTGTCACTAACAAGGCATCCGCCATTGATGTCACAATTTGGTCAATGTATTGTTTAGAAGCCTTTAAGTTACGTAATAAAAGATTTGCTTCATTTGCACCTTGAAATAAAGATTGTTCAAGCACCATCCGTTCTGTCGCATCTTCGACAACAATGGTTAGTCGATTTCTAGAATGGTCTTCTTGGAGATTATTAGTAATACAAATGTCAATATATAAAGGAGAAGGCGTATCTTGCGATCGCATAATTCCTTTTAATTCAAAATTATCTTGTTCTCCCTGGATAATTGCATCAAAAACATCTTCCAGTCCCTCTAATTCTGGAAACACAATCCGAACATCCTGACCTAGCTTTACTTCATTAGGAAGCTCGGCAAAATGATTTAATCCCAAAGACATCTCTAGAATTTTGAACTTTTCATCAATTATCAAATATTCAATGCCACATACAGCTAATAGGTTTGTAAAAAATGAATTCATCTTAATTAAATTAAACGAGTGGCTAAAGCTTGAAATATTTTATCAACATTATTACCAGTTTTAGCTGAGGTTACATAAGTGTCTAATATATTAGCTTGATTAGTAAATTGATGCATTTCCCGAATTTTTTCTAAATATTCGGCTGCAATCATATCTGATTTGTTCAGTGCAACAACAATATAGCTGTTAGGATTAACAGCTAAAAAAGTTTGAATATGCTCTTGGATATGATTGAGGGTTTCTGCTTGTGTCACATCACCGACTATCACAGCACCTTTAGAACCTTGAAAATAATTTTTAGCAACTGCTTTAAACTTATTACTACCTTCAATATCCCAAATTATTAACTGTAAATTTGGTTCAACAAGTAGCTCTTGTTTTGAAATAGTAACCAATTTACGAGAGATTTTTACTCCTACAGTTGAAAGGTATTCATCACTAAACTGACACTCTACAAATTGCCGAATCAGACTAGTTTTACCAACACCAAAATCACCAAATAAGCATATTTTTTTAGAGATTGTAGACATAATTTAAGGAAAGTAGAGAATGTTTTATCAAAATCATAACTACTATAAACTTAAAATTGCTTGTTTATCGCTTCTAGAGCGACACAACGACTTAACCACAAAGGTTGAGTTTCATCAATTCCTGGTGGTAAATTTGTCCTACCAATGACCTGTAGGCGAGATGGCTTGATGCCTAATTTAATCAGTGCTTGTTGTACAGCCTTTGCTCGCGCCAGTGCCAATTTTTGAGATTTGTTCGCGCCAGTACGGTCACTATAACCAATGATTTTTAAATGCTTATTTGGGTGCTGTTCGAGGAAAAACTTGACCTGTTGAACCTTGTACGCTAAATCTACTCTCATTAAATTAGCTGAGTTGGGTTGAAAGTAAAATCGAACTTCAATCTGTGGGGGTTCTACTCGCACCGCACTAGACACAGATTTTACGCCGGGAATTTGCGCAAATGCATTCGCAATAATCTGAGCATCTGCAATTTGGTTGACAGTTCCTTCAACAGCTACTTTACCAGCGATATATTGAGCGGAAATTGCTATATCGTTAGTCTGATTTAAAACTGCTGTAACTCGTTTGACTTCAGCAGCAGCTAATACGGGATCTGCTGGTACTTCTACCAATAAAATTTGATTGTCAATCAACCAATTAGGAGAAGTGATTTTGACAGTTTGCTCGGCTTTTTGGCGAAGAAGTTGATTAGGTAATCGTCCTGTTAGTTTTATTTTGTTGTGTTCTACTTGTACAGTGAGCCGATATACGGCTAGTTCTGGAACAGAAGTTAGAGCCAACGAAGTTTGATTTTCAATGGAATGTATAACTGCACTACGGTATTGCCAAATACCCCAAGGAATGAAAATGGTACTTATAAATGTTAAGATTAATAGCTGTAGTGGCGAGATTTTCGCTTTATTTTTATCCTGAATATCTGAATTCTTTAGCTTTTCTAGAAGTGTATGAATTTCAATAGGAATTAAATCAGGATCGCCGTCAAATTTTTTAATTAGATTACCATAATTTTTAACAATTTTGCTGAATGCTTGCCGCATTTTCCAAATAAAGTTTTTGCTTGGCTCTCCTCGTACAACAATCGCTAAATAACAGTATCCGGCAACTTCTAAAATTATTTTGGATGTTCCATATTCAATTGCATCTAATTCTGTTATGCTTCCAGATTGATTGATACAATCATTGGCAAAGCTACGAATTGCTGTCAGCATTCCTGCTACCATTTCAGCCTCTAGCTGCTCTACATGAGAGTGCTGAATATCTGAGATAACTAAACCAGATGTTTTATGAATCAAGAAAATGGCTTGAATTGTAAATGGCAGAGCTTCTTTAAGAATTAATTCTGCTTCCGAAACTCCCTGGAGCTTGGCACGAATTTTACGTTTAATACCTTCAACGCTGAGGGTTTCTTCAACTTGTCGGTTAATGGCACGGATTGTCTCTGCCATATATTTGGCTATGGTACTACCAATAACTGGGTAGAGTGCATCCACGACAATATTCTGCTCAATTTCAATTTGCTTTTTTATGGCTCGTCCCATTGCCGGAGCGATCGCATCTGAAACTTCTTCTGGAGCTATAATAATTTGCTGGGAAATAGCTAGAGGAATTACAGGTGCGATCGCTGTACTCATGCTAAATTTATCTTGTTCTGTGCGATTGCGGATAGTCTCATCAATGATCGGAGCAATTATTTGAACAATTTCCTCTCTTGACTCTGTAATCTTCAGCTTTAAAAGTTCAGAAATCCACGGTAGTAATAGATTTATTAACTCTTTAGGGTCATAAATTTGATGCTCTATTTTTGTTAATTTTTGTTCCAACTTATCGGTAATATTGTTTATTTCTGTTAGTTCATATCCGACTAATATCTCCCGTAATTTTTGCAATGCATCTTCTGAGTTGTCTAATTTTTCCTCAAATTCTGTAAATATTTCAATAGATTCTTCTAATTCTTCTTGATTAGTTTGTGAGTAATTAGATATATCTTGAGGAAAATTAAAATCCGATTCTAAATAAGCTTCACATACTTCTAATGTTACTGGAGGAAGTTGCATTAATTCAATTTCTTCTGGAATATACTCATTACTATTATCAGTTTCTGATGGTAATAAAGGAGATTGCTCAGGGGATTCGATAATGTTGAGATCGATAAGCAAATGCAGCAAATTGTCAAGCTGCACAGCTGTTTCTGACTTCAACTCAACAGATTGAGAAACCGAATTTTCCACCTGAGTTATCCTTTTTAGAGTGCTGAGTTAGAGGTTGTGAGTTAGAGGTTATGAGTTTGGAGTCATTATCTCCTTCATATCTCTTTACTTTCTGACTTGATTATGAATTTAATTCTGCTGTACTGTTAGAGTGAGTTAACACTTACTTTTGATAACTTTGTAGTTTCTAAAAGCGGTACAGCAGTATATTCATCGCTGCGTTCATTGGCTGCTTCTCGCAATTTAGGAATAAATTCAGTTTCTTTCAGACGCATTCCCAAGGCAAACAAAGTTTCAGCCATATCGTCTTTAGAAACTTTCGTATCTGTCAGCTGTGAGAAGCGCCGATCTATTTCTTCTAAAATCAGATCCCGTAATGCCGTAACATCATCTTGTAATTGGACTTTAGTTTGAAAGATTTCATCTCGAATCGAGGTAGTTTGGCTATCTAAGGTTTCATCAAGCGACTGAACGCTGCTAGAGAACTTTTTATTAAGTCTATCAACCTGTTGCCGTAAGTCAAGAGTTTCTTCTTGAGTTGCGAGGTTCAGTGATTTCAGCTTTTTATCCAGCGACTCAAATCCCGCTTTTAGTTCGGCTGAAAAGTTGGACTTGAGTTGCTCAACATGCAATCGTGTCTGTTGTTGCAGGAGAGATACATCTGACTCCAGCTTGCTAAATCGATTTTCGTACTCTCTTAGCTGGGTTCCAAGAATAATATCGCGGATCTGATCGATATTACCAAGTCTTTCTCGTACATCGTCTCTACTCATCTGACTCATTAGGAAAACCTCACTTTTTGGGAATCAATTGGGAATAATAGATAGATGATGTATTTAACTGATATTTAGGCTAAAAATTCTTAGCTTATGATGCAGCTAACTCACCGAATATACTTTGTTATTATTCCCAATCGGTTAGAATTTCTATCTTTAAAATAGAAAATTAATAATGAGGAATGTAAAATAAGTATTTTTCATAAGTTACTCAGAAAAAGCGATCCAGTGAATTTATTAAGAAATATTATTATTTAAGGTTGTGGCGTTACTATCTTGACAATTAAAAAAATCTTGGATGCGTTTAATAAAGTCTTCTAACTCTACGATTAAGTTACTAGAACCTCGACGCTCTTGGTTATGAGCTAGTTGTTCTAGTTTTTCTGCTGCCAGATGCATGGTTGTAATTCCCATATTGGCACTAGAACCTTTAATTTGATGACCTTGGAGTATTATTTGCTCAAAGTCATGAGCTGCGATCGCTATTTTAATTAACTCTAGACGGGGTTGAATATCCTCAACAAATATTTGCAGTAGTTCCAATTCAAATTCTGGGTTATTTTCCGATAGTTGGTGTAAGCGTTCCCAATCAATTGGGAGGTTAACTGCACCGACATCTGTTGTCGAAACTGTTTGTTCTATGGCAGTTGTTTCTTTTGCCTCGAATATCACATTTCCCCAACGCTCTAGTGCTGCCGCCAATTTTTCTTTGATTACTGGCTTGCTCAAATAGTCATCCATTCCGGCATTTAGACACATTTGCTGGTCTTCTTTCATGGCATTAGCTGTCATTGCAATTACCACCGGACGATAACCACTAGCAAAGTCGCTTTCTTGCCAACGATGAATTTCTTTTGTGGTTTCTAAACCATCAAGAACTGGCATTTGGCAATCCATCAGAATTAAATCGTAGGGAATTTTTTCTAATAGCTGCAAAACTTCTTTCCCATTACCAGCAACATCAGCACTATAACCCAGACTTTGGAGTTGCTTCAAAGCAACTTTCTGATTCACCAAATTATCTTCAGCTAAGAGAATTCTTAATTTGTGGTAGTTAGGAGAATAATAGTTGCGGTTGTTTTCAGAATTTTTCAGTTTTAAATCCTGACTTCTGACTTCTAACTCCTGAATTATGACTTCTGTCTCCTCTTCTGGCTGCGTTCCTAAAATAGTCATCATGGTATCGAGGAGTCGGGACGGCTTAATCGGTTTGACTAAATAAGCCGCAAATCCTATTTTTAGCGCTCGTTGGATTTCATCGCGTTGATTAGTAGAGGTAAGCATAATTAAAGGTAGCCCAGCGATCGCTGAATTTGCTTTAATTTGTTCTCCTAAAGTCATGCCATCTATTTTTGGCATCTGCATATCAATCACAGCTATGTCATAGAAATTTTTTTGCTTGGCGGCTTCTTGAATAGCTTTGAGGGCAGTAGTAGCCGAGGCTGCTTGATCCACCAGCATTCCCCAACGAGTAGCTTGATGGTAGATAATTTTGCGATTAGTAGCATTATCATCCACCACTAACAAGCGGCGATTGAGCAAAAGTTCGCGTTCGCCTTCTAAAGAAATAGGGTCGAGTTGCTTGGCGAGAGTTACTTCAAACCAAAACTTAGATCCTTTCCCCAAGCGACTTTCTACGCCCATTTCTCCTCCCATCAAGCTTACCAGTTGCTTACAGATGGCTAATCCCAAACCTGTACCGCCATATTTGCGGGTGGTGGAAGCATCTACTTGGGTAAATGGCTTAAAGAGTTTGGATTGATCTTCAGGGGTAATGCCAAGACCGGTATCTACGATCGCAAAATAGATGGTGGCTGTAGTCAAGGAAAGCGTACGCAATTCTGCTCGTAATACTACCTCTCCCTTGCTGGTGAACTTGATTGCATTGCTAATCAGGTTCATAAGAATTTGTCGCAAGCGGCCGGCATCGCCTTGGAGGTGGGTGGGGACGTTGCTGTAAATTAATCCTGCAATTTCTAATCCCTTATCATGGGCTGAGGGAGCCAATAATTCCAATACTTCTTCTACACAGGTAGATAAGTCAAAATCTAGAGTTTCTAGTGCCATTTCCCCAGCTTCTAGTTTGGAAAGATCCAAAATTTCGTTGATTAGGCTTAAGAGAGCATCGCCACTAATACGAATTGTCTCCATAAAATCTCGCTGCTCGGAATTTAGGGGAGTTTCTAACATTAAGCTTGTCATCCCCAATACAGCATTCATGGGAGTCCGAATTTCATGACTCATGTTGGCCAAAAAGGCACTTTTGGTTTGAGAGGCTAATTCAGCTTGGTGACGAGCAATTTCGAGTTCTCGTCGTTGTTGAGTTTCTGCATCTAACATTTGGGCTTGGGCTAAGGCAATACCTACTTGATCGGCTATTTGGCGTAAAAGATGAGTTTCAAAGCTAGACCATTGGCGGGAACTGCCGCACTGATGGACAATCAGCAAACCGCAGAGTTCTTCTTTGACAAGAATGGGTATGACTAAATTACACTGGACTCCAAATTGTTGCAGTAATTCGAGATGATTTTTTTGGACTTCAGCTATATCCAAGTCAGCAAGTCCCAGATTCGGTTTTTGACGGTACTGTTGTAGATAGTACTGCTGGATGTATTCGGCTTGAAAGTAAGCATTGACTAGCTGTTTCTCTTTAATTGCTAGCCAGCCAGAAATTACTGCCTCAACCACGGTAGCTCCAGAGCCATCAGCCAAAGGCTGATAAATCAAAACTCGATCGCTATGGAGAATTTTTTGAACCTCGGTGACAGTAATTTGGAGAATTTCTTTGATTTGCAAAGACTGACGAATTTTGAGGGTAATTTCAGTAAATAGTTGCGATCGCAAGTTTTGACGTTGGAGTTGTTCTTCTGCCTGCTTGCGCTCAATAAACTGCCCTACTTGCTCGCCAATCAAATTCATGACTTTTGCCAAATCTGGGTCAGCTTGCTGGATTTTATGGCTAAAGCAGGTAATCACACCGATGATTTTTTTACCACTACAGATCGGAAAACCGAAAGCTCCGTGCAGTTCTGCTTCGGCAGCGATTTGAGAGCGGATAAAATTCCGATCTTTAACGACATCAGCGATCCAAACAGGTTCAAGACTAGCCCAGACACGGCCAGGCAGCCCAATTCCTGGTGCAAATGTAATCAGCCGACTGAGGATGTCAAACTCTTGCATCTCAAAGGAGATTTTATACCATGAATTTAGCAAAGACAGTAGATTTGCTCGCCCATCTACTATCCAAAATTCACTAAAATCCCATCCCAAACTTTCGCAGATTCCTTGCAAGATTTGGGGCATGGCTTCGTTGATTGTGGCTGACTCTGCTAAGATCCGGGTTGTAACATACTCTGCTTTCAGATGCTGTTCAGTTCGTTGGCGTAAGCGAAGTTCTTCAAAGACATCGCTGATGTCAATACCTGTAGCAACAATGTATTCAACGTGCCCCTCATAGTCTTTCAAGGTAGTGTTAGTCCAAGAAATGAGCCGCCGGCTGCCATCCTTAGTTACCCAATAGTTTTCGTATTCTTTGGGCGCTTCACCAGATCGCAACTGCTCAAAAACTGCTTTCACCAGCTCTACCTGTTCGGGAAGTAGAAATAGGTTCCAGAAATGCCTTCCTTTCACCTCATCAAATGAGTAACCAGTAATTTGTTCGCAAGCTTGATTGAAGCGAACGATTTGCCCTTTCGTGTCAAGAACTATTACTAAAGCGCTGGTTGTATTCAGGACTGCTGAGATAAAGTTGCGCTCTTGATTCAGTGTTTCCTCTGTTAATTTCCGCTCTTTTCCTTCACGGTAAATAAAGTAGTAAACTATAGCCAGAATCAAAAAACTTAGACAAATTGCGATCGCCAGTGTCAAAACTGTGTTGTTAGCACTGGCTTTTGCAGCTTGTGACTGTTGTTGAAGCAACCTTCTATCCTGATTTTCTATCTCATGAACGATCTTGCGGATATCATCCATGAGATGTTTTCCTTGATTTGTCTGGATTACCTGCAACGCCGCCTCAAATCCCTGATTTTGACGCAGGTATATAGTCTGCTTGAGTATGGCAAGTTTTGCAGCTATCAGAGATTCAAGAGTTGCGAACTGCTTTTGTTGGTTAGGTTGATCTGCAATTAAATCCTTCAGTTTTACAATTTTGCGATCGATGTTTCCAATTACTGCTTGATAAGGTTCTAGATAACTTTCTTGTCCAGTGAGGATGTAACCGCGTTGTCCAGTCTCAGCATCTTTCATCTCAGACAGTAATTCTTCTAGTTGATTGATTTTCTCTTGGGTTATTTGTACTTGCTTATTCGTATCAATCAATATATGTGTGTTTTGATAAGAAATCACGCCAATCAAAACTAAAACTGCCGATGCTAACCCAAACCCTCCAGCTATCCTTTGAAAAAATTGTTTGCGTGTCTTCTGGGACTGTTTGCGTGTATCACTTGCCAATACCAAACTTGCTAAATTGCGGCGCATTTCTAATTGCTTAATTACCTGGCGACCAATAATTCGTAATGCTTCAACTTGTTCTGGAGAGAGGTTTCTTGGTACACGATCGATTACACAAAGTGTTCCTAGTGCATATCCTTCAGGGTTAGTTAGCGGTACTCCAGCATAAAACCGAATATTTGGGTCAGAGGTGACAAGGGGGTTTGTTGCAAACCTTTCGTCAGCTGTTGCATCAGGTACAACAAAAACTTCAGGTTGCAGAATAGCATGGGCGCAGAATGCCAAATCACGGGGTGTTTGTAGGGCATCCAAACCGACTTTTGACTTGAACCACTGACGATTAGTATCAATTAAGCTGATTAAGGCAATGGGAGTTCCACAAATATATGAGGCTAAACGGGTGAGGTCGTCAAAGGCTGCTTCCGAAGGAGTGTCGAGTATTTTATACTGCAAAAGAGATTCAATTCGCTGTGTTTCGTTATCAGGTAATGGTGCTTTCATTCTCCAGCCTTATACCATTTTGGATTTTAAAAACAGAATTCAGAATGATGAATTCAGAATTCAGGAGTTAGAAATTAGAAGTTAGAAATTAGAAGTTAGAATTAAAAATACTTTAATAGTCAAAGTTTGTAACTTTCAAAAAATCAAAAAATCAAAAATATATAGAGCTTGATTCTATATTCATTCTGAATTCTGACTCCTGAATTCTGACTCCTGAATTCTTTTTTGTTAAAATTTGACCCGCAACTGTCCTGTGAAGGAATTACCACCGTAGGCGCTTCCACCAGTTTCTTGATTGCGGACATTACTAAAGCTATAGCCCAAGTCTGCTTCTATACTGGGCGACAGTTTTACCGTACAGCGCGTTTGATAGGTATTGGCGTTGTCAAATTCTCCTTTAAGTCGCTGTCGTCCTAAATTGGCAGCGAGGCGACAGCGTAAGAAATTAGCAATATCTCCTTCCCAAGCTACCTCACCGTTGTAAACTAGGAAATCTGGTGGAGAAAAATAACCGCTTGTGCGTTCTAAATCGCGATCGTAACTCCAAGTAAAT
This sequence comes from Nostoc sp. DedSLP04, assembly GCF_034530775.1. Taxonomy (NCBI): domain Bacteria; kingdom Bacillati; phylum Cyanobacteriota; class Cyanophyceae; order Nostocales; family Nostocaceae; genus Nostoc; species Nostoc sp. DedSLP04. The sequence continues at coordinate 23,703 of NZ_JAVRCL010000005.1, forward strand.
AAGTTAGCTGCCAAAGAAAATTGTCCGAACTTGCGCTCTAACCTACTAAAAGATTGCACCTCGGAATTACCATCGTTATAATTACCCAAACGCAATGACGAAAACAAGCTGGTATTACGGTCAATCTGCCAGTATAAATCAGGGCCAAATCGCCAAGCAGTAATTTGATTGTCTAAAGTTCGAGCGTTAGATTTATAAGGCCCTTGTTCTAAATTACCTGATATTATTGCTGCCGATAGCAATCGACCTGATGACGAAACTCGCGGCGGCGAAATGGGAGCATCCACTTTAACATTGAGATTGATCGCTGTGGGTAAACGATTGAACACATCGACTCCGGCTGCTGTTTGTAGAGTTAGTTGTCCAATTTTTCCTTGCCATCCAACTTGCAAAGGAAAATTGGTAATTGATTCAACACCGCGTTGCTCAAAGAAGTTAAAACCTGTCTTGAAAAATATTTTATTGCCATTTCTCAATCGAAACTGAGCTGTTGGTTCTAGGAAAAAATTTGTTTGGCCAAAGTTGTCTGTCTCATAGTGATAGTCTGTATCAATACTTTCCAAAACTGCATCCGGCGTTTTTGCTTCAGTGGCAGTTGTTGGCGGACTAGAATTCTGCTGTGCTGGTTCGGGTAGCGATCGCGGACTAGAATTCTGTGCTGGTTCGGGTAGCGATCGCGGACTAGAATTCTGTGCTGGTTCGGGTAGCGATGGTGGTAATCGCAAATCAGGATTGAAGTTTTCCGGTGCTGCCAGCAAAATAGGTGTTAGTTTTAATCGATAGGGGAGTGGTTTTGAGTATTGTGCTGACTCAGAATTTACTGTGGTGACTTGCTCAGTCAATCCTAAAGGTGATTTCCAGGTCTGATGTGCTTGGGCTGCTTGTAATTTAGCTTCTGATAATATCCAAATACCTACGCTACAGATTACTCCCAATTGAATCTGTAGGCATCCCAAAAGAAATACAGCGTACAAACTATATCGAGAAACAAAGAGATAAGGTCTTAAACTATATACCATCGGTTAATACTATATTTGTAAATGCAAAACTTGCTGCCAAATAGTTTTCTGGCTGCTAGCTGATGTATTCGGGCTGGAATTATGATGCCCATAATCGATGCTTGTTAAGACATAAGAAAGGCAAAAAGCGTAAAGGCATTAATTTGGCGGGATATAGAAGTTCCCAGGTGCATAAAGTACATATCAAAACCCCACCCCCAACGCCTCTCCTTGGTGAAAAGAGGGGTTGGGGGTGAGGTTAAGCTGTAGCTGATTCTGATTAGGAAACGCTAGACATCTTGCAAAAGTAAATTTTGCAAGATGTTGGGGAAAGATTAAAGGGAAAGGGAAAATTCCATCCTTTCCCCTTTAGAGGATGTCTGAAAAGTTTTTTTTGTATACATCTAACCCTTGGAGATCCCCATAAATCCCCCTTAATAAGGGGGACTTTAAGACTCTTATTCCCCCCTTTTTTAAGGGGAGCCAGCGCGGTCTTGGGGGTTTCCCCCATGAGCGACTGGCGTGGGTTAGGGGGGATCAAGAAATATTTGATACTTCTCAGACATCCTCTTACCCCACTTCTGCAATAAGTCTGCTATATTCGAGTCGATAGTTAGTGTGATTTTGACGAACTGCCAACAGTGATTTTTGAGTCTGCTGTTCCCATCTCAGAGTTTTCAGCATTGTCAACCTCAAGACTTCGGAGCAATTCTCGAATTACATCTGTTGCTGGTCTTCCTGTGAGAGTACAGTATTGTTCAAGTTTCTTCATTTCCTCGGTTGTGAGATTTACTGTCAGTCGTTTAACCGCCCATTTTTTCTTCATAATTTTCTTTTATCTTGAATATGTTGCTTTTTCTCGAAATCACCAAGTCATTACGATTACTCCCGTAGTGCATAGCCTACACCACGGACTGTATGAATCAAACGTCTTTCATTATTTTCTTCTAACTTGAGTCGCAAATAACGAATATATACTTCAATAATATTAGAATTACCCATGAAATCGTAACCCCAAACTTTCTCTAAAATTTGATCTCTAGTAAATACTTGACGAGGATGTGAAAGGAGATATTCTAATAAGTCAAATTCTTTTGCTGTTAACTGAATGCTTCGTTTTTCCCGAAATACTTCACGAGTGCGCCGATTTAAGCTTAAATCTTCAAATTGCAACAAATCCTCGTCTGTTTCTTGCGTGCGCCGGAGATGAGCGCGAATTCTAGCTAATAGTTCCTCAATGCTGAAGGGCTTAACTACATAATCATCGGCTCCTGCATCTAATCCGGCGACGCGATCGCTAACTTCATCTTTTGCTGTCAACAAAATCACTGGTACTGTACTACCTGTTGTTCGCAAACGCCGACAAATTTCTAAACCCGTCAACCCTGGAAGCATCCAATCCAGAATTGCTAAATCTGGTGAGGAGTCTCGCGCCAGAGTCAAGCCTGCAATGCCATCATGAGCAACACTTACTCGGTATCCTTCGCTATTAAGCTCTAATTCGACAAATCGCGCCAGTTTGACTTCATCTTCTACCAAAAGGATATGTGCTGTCATATATATATAGGTAAACTGATTGTAAACATACTCCCTTCTCTTAACTTTGATTCCACACTGACACTACCCCCCATCCCTTCTACAAGTGTCTTAACAATCGATAAGCCCAAACCACAACCCCCAGTATTATGAGAACGAGATTCATCTACACGATAAAATCTCTCAAATATCCGTGCTTGCTGTTGCAAAGGAATGCCATAACCTTTGTCACAAACTTGAATAATAGCTCGATCTTGAAGCCGAGCTAACTTAAAAATTATGGGTGTGTCAGCATTAGAATACTTAATGGCATTATCAATTAAATTTAATAATACTTGTTTAAAGCGACTATAATCTGCTTTGATCTCAATTGGATAAATTTCTGATTCGATTGTAATTGTGCGATCGCTATATTTTTTTGCCATCATGACAACTTCTTCAACCAAGTCATTCAGCACATAAGATTTCATTTGAAAATATAAGTAACCACTATCTGCACGTGCTAGATCGAGTAAATCTTGTAGTAGGCGGATAGTGCGTTCAGCTTCCGATGCCGCAGTTTCTAAAGCTTCTTGTTGAGTTTGGGTTAAGTTATTCTGCCTTCGCAAGACGCTTTGCAAATAACCATGTACAATCGTTAAAGGTGTGCGTAATTCATGGGAAACATTACTCACAAATTCTCGCTCTTGCTCCCATGATTGAGAAAGGCGCGATAACAGCATGGTTAAAGTTTGAGCTAATTCTTTAACTTCACTGGGTGCATTATCAAGATATAGCTGTGCTTGTCCTAAATCTTCAGCAGAAATCACAGAAGCCATTTGATTTAGCTGGCGCAAAGGTTGCAGAGAACGCTTAATGTACAATGCGATCGCAGCAGTTAAAACAATAATTGCCAAAGCACTAGTAATACCTAAACTCTGCACCATTACGATAAACATTTTCTGTTCGCGGGTAATATCCTTGACTACAAATAACTCACCCAATAACTTACCCTGCACTTGCACATAACTACCACATAAAACAAAATAGCTTTGGTTTACTTTGTAAACTTGTGGTTTAATCGGCATCTTTGTCAGAGTCATTAACTCAGCTATCGTAGCATCAGATAATAAATCCAAAGTGGTAGATTTTGCTAAAATTTTATTATCAGGACTTTTTAGCCATAATAATATATTGGTATTTGCTAAATTATTAATAGCCTTTTGCAACCCAGTTTCAGGTTGCATCATTTCACTATAAATTTGCACATCTTGCGGCAAACGCTTGGCAATTTCTTCTATATTAGATTTATGACTATCAACTAAAATTTGCTGCATTTTCCAACTAGTCCATGTAGCAAGGCTACCTAATACCAGAGCGGAAAATGATGCAATACCAACCATCAGGCGTGATTGTAAGGAAAATGGATCTATATTTATCCCAAATTTTATGATTTGCTTCACTGTTACGGTTGTGTTTAAATGTTTAATAAAACTTAAAAAATAAAATCATATTGGTAAATGTAAAGTTACTGTTAGAGGTTGTTTTAAAAGTGGTTGCCTGTGATTTTAGGCACTTATTGATCCCCCTAACCATCCTTAAAAAAGGGGGCAAAACCTTTCAAAATTTCCCTTAAAAAGGGGGATCTAGAACATTTCGCTACCAAGAAGAGAATTTTTCAAACATCCTCTTAACAGCTATATTTTTAGTTATAGCTGATTTTAACTTACCTCTGTTGCATACTGACAGTGAAAAGTGCAGCCATTCCCAAAAGATTGCTAAAATTTTTATTTAATTGCCATCTCAAATCCGCTAATTTTTGTCTAATAATAATCTAAACGCATTTACTAGTAATTAAATTAATTTCTGCTGAGAATTACCTGAAATTTTTAATCCTCGAAATTGATTTCGAGGCAGGATGGTAACAACAAACCTTTTTCATGAAGGCGAGAGAGAATCAGATTTGGATATATTTATAGAAATTTGGCAGGTTTGTTTTGCAAGTCGATTTCGACGATTTCAAAAGGAACACCTTTTTCGCTCAGGATTAAGCGAAGAAGGTGTGCAGAGACACAAAGCTGCACTGTAAATTTGGATTTTAGCCACAGAGACACTCTTTATATTGGGCAAAACAATTGGCTGCGATCAAAATATGATAAATCATGATTATTTTCTCTGAATGCGATCGCAAGTTGAAAATAAGCAGACGAAATCGACACTATTAATTAACTACAAACAGCGAAGGGGACTAACGCTAACTTCAACCTATTGATTGATAGTCTCTAGATATGGCCGCGGTTGGTGAAAACCCTGGAGTGAAGCATCGACGATGAGGCAAACTTCGATATGCATACCATCAGGATCGGAAAATGATAAGTTAAGTACTGGGCCAAGGTCAGCGATCGCGCCATCACTCACACCTCGATCTATGAGTTTGCGGCGGATAATCTGAAATGCTGATTCTGTTGGGGCATTCAAAGCTAAGTGGTCGATGTGTCCCCGTGCAAACATATCCGGCAATCCAGAACTATGAATATTATTAGGCATCTCTGCTACGTGAAGCACACTCTGCGATCCAGCTAGCAGAAGTGCGTGACGAAAGGCTGGAGTCGTCTCTTGAAAGATTACTGGCATCTCGAATACATCAGTATAGAAGTCGATAAAGCGGTCGATATCTGCTGTCACCACTGCAACATGGTGGATACCTGATACAAGGCTCATGGTGTTACTCCAGTTAGATTGTGCAATTTCTTTTCTATGAATAGGGAGCGATAACTTCTCTACGAAACGCCTTAGTGAAGCGCTGGCGATCGTGCTGTTGGTCAAAATCAACGATCGGCCCCTTCGGCACAATTCGATTTGGATTAATATCAGTCATACTCATGTAATAGCTGCGCTTGGTATAGTCTAGATTGCAAGTCGCTTTGAATGGCTGACGCTGATATAGGTCTAGTAGATAATTCCAGAGATTTGGATAGTCAATAATTCGCCGCAAATTGCACTTAAAGTGACCGTAATACACTGAGTCGAACCGATACAGAGTAACAAACATACAAATATCGGCTTCGGTGAGTTGATTGCCACATAAATACTGCTGCTTGCTCAGAATCACTTCCCATCGATCTAAACTCTCGAAGAGTTCAGTTACCGCATCTTCGTAGGCTGCTTGTGAAGTCGCAAAACCAGCGCGATATACACCAGCATTGATTGGCAGATAAACTGCATCAATCGTTTCATCAATCTGATGCTGTAGGTCGCGTGGGTATAAGTCTATTTTTTGTGTTGCCAATTCCCCAAACTCTACATCAAACATCCGCATGATTTCGCGAGATTCGTTATTGACGATTGTTTGAGTTTGCTTATCCCACAACACGGGAACAGTAACTCGTCCTGTGTATTTAGGATTGGCTTTCAGATAAATCTCTTGCAAATATTGAGTGTGATTCACCCAGTCAGGAATAGCTCCCGGTGCTTCAGAAAACATCCATCCCTTGTCGCTCATAATCGGATCGACGATAGAGACTGAGATTACATCATTCAAACCTTTGATTTCTCGCATAATTAAAGTGCGATGCGCCCACGGACAGGCTAAGGAAATGTAGAGGTGATAGCGCCCTGCTTCTGCCTTAAACCCACTAGAACCATCGGCGGTGACGCGATCGCGAAACGTTGTCGCCGTTTCCTTGAACTTACCGCTAGGATCTGATTTATTCCTATCGGTTGTCCATTTGCCTTCGATCATCATTCCTGACGGCATATTTTCCTCTTAACACTAAAGCGTGTCTATAAACTTTTGAGAATTACTTCAGCATTACGTCTTGCCTTTTCTGAAGGATGTTAATTTCTTAAAAATTCTTGACAAAATCGACTTTGCAGATAGACCACGGTTTCCCGTATCAACTCGCTGTCGCCAACCAAGCACGCAAAACCTCTGCCACTGTCCACGCTTGGGCAATACATCCCCGTGGAGTCATCGGGGCATCACCATCAAAAATTTCGCTGAGACTGCCAACACCGTGCGCGTTCAGGTGATTAGCCATTGGTTCCAAAAATTGACGAGCCTGTTCGGGATTTTTGTAGACACGCAGGTGTGCTAAGACGAATGGCCCCAACAACCAACCCCAAACCGTTCCCTGATGGTAAGCTCCATCACGTTGATACTGATTGCCACCATATTTACCCTGAAATTGATAATAATCGGGGGCAAGCGATCGCAATCCATAAGAAGTCAGCAGCGATCGCCCGCAAGCTTCCACCACACCCTTCTGCTGGACAGGTGTGAGCGGACTTTCTGGTAATGACACAGCAAATATTTGGTTAGGACGTAGCAACCCATCATCACCATCAGGACTGTCTAAAACGTCATAGCAATAACCTGTCTCTTCATTCCAGAAGCGAGAAAATCTATACTTTGCCCGCTCTGCCATTGCTTCATACTCTTGGTGTGGTTTACCAAGCTGACGGGCGAACTTTGCCATTGTCCGTAAAGCATTGTACCAGAGGGCGTTAACTTCAATCGGTTTGCCAATTCGGGGCGTAACTACCCAATCATCAACTTTGGCATCCATCCAGGTCAGTTGTACGCCTGCAACGCCTGCATAAAGTAAGCCATCGGCGGCATCGAGATGGATGTTGTAGCGTGTACCGCGACAGTGCCAATCAATGATGTCTGCAAGTATGGGAAAGAGTTCACTTAGCAAAGTATCATCCTCTGTAGCGCTGTAGTAAGCGCGGACTGCTTCAAAGTACCAAAGTGTGGCATCGACTGTATTATATTCTGGTTGCTCGCCTGCATCGGGAAAGCGATTAAGTAACATTCCCTGGTCTACGTATCTGGCAAAGGTGCGAAGAATTGAGCGTGCTACCTCTGGACGACCAGTGGAAATTGTCAAACCAGGTAAACTAATCATGGTGTCGCGTCCCCAGTCGCTAAACCAGTGATAACCAGCGATGATGGTTTTGCCGTAGGGGTCTTCTGGCAATGAGCGATCGACAATAAACTGGTCAGCAGCTAGTACTAGATGGTCGATCCAGCTAGGTGATTCTTTAATTTTCAGGGGTCGATTAGTTTTCCAAAATCCTGTTAACTTCTGCTCTTGAGCGCGACGTAACTTTAGTGCAGCTTCACCGTTGAGATTTGGTTGTTTTTCTGTGCTGGCTACAAAGGCGATCGCTTCCCCAGGATTCAGTGTAACTTCAAAAGTGGCGGCGTGGAGGTGGTCTTCTCGATCTCTCAATCCCCGATAGCGTTCAACTGCCAAGTCAAAGCCATGATACCAATTATGAACAACAGATGTACTAACACGTGAAATGCTGCGTAGCTTGCCGCCGTAGGCATCGCCTTTAGGTGAATCACTCAGTAGATATAGTGGTACAGCACCCGGATAAGCAGTTACACAAATCCCCTGTTCCACCTCCTCAACAGACATCTGCCAACCATTGCTTTGAGTATCGCTGTGATAATCGCGGTAGTTGACTATTGCTTTGAGCGTCAACTTTAGCGGTTGAGTGGCACGACGCAAAGTATACTGAACATAAGTTGTATTAGCGCCTTGTTGCATCCACACCCGTTTTTCTAATAAGGCATCGGCAATAGCAAAACGCCATACAGGAATTGTACCTTCTAGAGAAAAACGTTCAATATGCTGATAACCGTGCGGACTGACAATACCATCTGCCCAACGATTAGTGTCTAGAGAATAAGAGCGAGCCTCCTGCAAAGGAGCTGCGCTAACGCCATACAATACAGTTTCATCTAGTTTTGTCAGCATTAAAGTGCGACCCAAAGGTGGTTTCAATGCTGCTACCAATAGTCCGTGATAGCGGCGAGTCAATAAACCAGCCACAGTCCCAGAAGCGTAACCACCAATACCGTTAGTAACTAACCACTCCCGCGATTCTGCAATGTCAAGATTGCCGCAGATTTCTCGCCCAAATTCTATACACATAAGTCACACCACTTTGCTCTAAATTCAAAATTCACAATCGCCATCATGCTTTTCTCTCTGCGTTTTCTATGCGTCTACGGTTTAAAAGTCATTTATTGAACTACAGAGGCGCAGAGAACACGGAAAAAAGAGGAATTCTTGTCCAAAAATTTTACCCAAATTGAAAGGGCTACTCCTAACTTTTGTTAGATTGGGGATTGATCCTCAGTTATTTGAGATTCACTCACTAGAGGATTGAGGACGACTTCATTTGCTACACTATCAGCTTTACGGGCACGAATTGCTGGACGCGATCGCCTGTAACCTGCTCTTTCAGCTTTTTGGTGTTCGTAATCAATCAATCTGCCATAATATTCATGCTTGCTTAAATTCATCGACAAAAAAATATGCTGGCGGATATTACCAAAACCTTTGCGATTAAAAAACTTTAATGCTGAAGTATTGGTGGGGTCAGTATCTACCAGCATAAACCGCGCCCCATCTTCAATCATCCGAGCGACAACTTTATCAACCAACTTGTCTGCAACTCCCCGACGCTGATATTTTGGACTAACTCCCAGCCATAAAATATATCCATAAGTCCAGGATGCTTTGGTGATGATAGTTCCCAAAACGAATCCTGCTAGTTCCCCGTCTGTTTCAGCCACAAGACAGTATTCTGGATCGGTGTTATAAAGTCCAATCACTTCCCATTCATCCCAGGTGCGGTATAAATAAGGATATAAATCGCTGGTAAATAACCCTTCTCCCAAGTGATAAACGGGAGCAATGTCATCAATTCCTAATTCGCGTACATAAATTGCTTCAGTTTCATCAAAAGTTGACATAAATTTAGAAATTGTGATTTATTTACTATAGATATGTTGTTGAATGAAAAAAAAGAGCATTTACCGAATCTAGCTTTTTAAATCAAAATGCTTTCAAATGTTTTAGAGTTAGAAAAAGGACTTTACATTACTTTTTAATTTTCCACAAGACTCTACAGATATAAGGAATCTGTTTTAGCAACCAAATCCTGCGGATAAAATCAAAGTGAGACTTCTTGAATACTGTCAAAATTTGGCAATGAGTCTTTCACAGCTTCTTCAGTTGCTTGTGTGCGTAGTTTACCGTCGTAGGCATCGCACCGTTTGGCAAACTGACAATAATCACAGTTTTTGCTACCCTCCACCACTTGGGGAAACTGCTGGTTATTTTGATAATTTTCCAACCAATGAGTTAACTGACTTAATAGTTGATTAAGTTTCTTTCCTGTTTGTGCGTGTTGAGCAGTACTGTAATTAAATTTAATATTTTGCGGTTTGCCCTCAGATTGGACAAACCAATAAGTCATAGAAATCTTTTCTGGCAAATAATCGCTAGTTTCTGCCAAAACATACATATAAAGCCGTGTTTGCCAGTTTGATTCTAACTTGCGTTTGTTGGGTGGTTTAGGATAAGTTTTCCAGTCGAGAATTTGCGCTTGTTGGTTATCTGCAATCAATAAATCATAGATAACTGTGAGCAAATAATCCTGAACTTGCAGAGTCCGGTAGTGTTCGCTTTCACGGAAAGTTTGATTATCAGATGCAGCCGTTAAAATTTCTGGCGCTGCATCAGCAAAACCTAGCATCCAGCTTTGCAGTTGAGCATCTGCTTTCAGGAAACTATCAATTGGCAAACCCATTTCTCGCTGCTGCATTAGCAAGTGAAAACGACTACCCAAAGTTTGCCGTTCTTCTTGTTCTGGATTTGAGGGAGAATTAAGTTTTTCGAGATAGGTATGTTGAAATTTACGCGGACAAGCTTCTAGTAGGTTAAGTTGTCCTTGAGAAAGTCGCAATAGTTGAGTGGGAGTTGACAGCATTCTTCTATTTTAGAAGTAAATTATAATCTGCAACTCACCTTTGGCAGACTATCTGTAAAAAACAGGTATTTTTTACTGCCTTTACATCTGCTATTTCAACTCGTCTCGATCTACCTCATCGTGGCGATCGTCGGAATGTTTACTTTTTTCTTGAGACTTGATTGAGCCAAAGCTGTAGGCTATAGCTATTTTAACGATGTCAAAATATGCTGGGTGATTAGCTTTGTTAACGATCGCCAAAGAAATTGACCCTGCCACTAAGATTACTAAAAGTGGCGAAAATGTTTCTACTCCAGAGCCGTTGTTGTTGTTAGACATGATACGATCTCCAAGTGAAAAGTTACGAAGCCTTTGGCTGACCTTCACTCAGCTAAAGGCTATTTATGGTCAGTATGAGCTTTAACCCCAAGACTCGAACATCATGGCGATCGCAAATAGACAGACTAGGAAAATCGCTATCTTCGCAACCCACGATCGTAAACTTGCGGATAAAAGCATCCCAACTATTGCATTTGCCCCAAAAGTGTGAGACACAACAAAGGCTATTCCCAGCCCCAGCAGCCCCAGCAGAAAATATTTGAGTCCTATACAAAACCACCTGAACAACAGATTATCGTTATCTTTGAGACTGGGTTTCATAGTTTTTTTCCTGTTTTGAAAGTTGAATCTAGGTAGCAGTTTGCGCTCCCCCGACCACACTAAAGAAACAGCAAATCTCCACAGCTTTGCTCCCACCAAGTCAAGGTAGACAAAAGTCCTACTCCTGAGTGGAGTGGGAATACCAATCAAAGGTGGTCTTGATATTTGCAGATGATGAAAAATTAAGCTCTTTGATGAATTTCCAGGGCATCTGGATATCAAAAATTAGGCGCTCAATGCGCGTAATTGCATAGAAGGCGTACTACGCACATTGAACCCTCGAAATTCCTACAGGTAACTTGTATACAAATTGCCTGTTTCAGAATTTACAGCTCCAGTCTTTGCCTTTATGTCTTACTCACTAAGTTCCTTTTAATTCACCCTTAACCTACTAGGTTACCGCGGTTTCTACTACTAACTATAAAGTCACTTAGTTTCTAAGTCAAGTAACTATCAGTAACTAAGTTACTTAGTCAAACTGTAGAGAAAATTATTTAAACAGCTGGGTATTGGGGACTGGGGACTGGGAAAAAGTTTTTTAAAATTTGGTGGTGAGAAAAAGCCCCCACCATAATTTTTCGATTTGACACCCAATCCCTAATCCCTAATCCCCAGTCCCCAGTCCCTTTTACCTACCTTTTGTGAGGTGCGCATCTCACTCGCTCGTAACTAGCCCACAGGTAACTTATGCGGCTTGGCCTTTACGGTATGACAGAGAATGCTGACAATTGAACCTTGGGTACTTGGCTAAAAAAGCTCAATTTGATATTGTTGATCGACATATCAGATTGATATATCAAAATGCTGAAGTTGGCAGTATTAGGTTTATTACAGCGAGAACCATTAAACGGTTATCGGCTCAAACAGCAACTAGAGATGTTTATGAGTTGCAGTATTTGTGTCAACTATGGCGCGATTTATCCTTTGCTGAAGCGCATGGAAGAACAAGGTGAAGTGATTTTATGTGCAGAACAAGGAGAAGAAGGTGGGCAGTGTGGAAAGGTATATGAGATTACACCCCTCGGCAAAAACACTTGGTATCAAGAGATGTTGGCATATCCTCATGAAAGTTGGGTGAATATGCGATCGCGATTTCTAATCAAATTTTTTTTCTTTGGTCATTTATTACCTGAAGAACGAGTGCGGTTAATTGAACATCGATTGATGTCATGTCAGTTACGCCTTGCAGAGAAAAAAGCACTGGAAGTTACTGATGATTTATATCAAGGGAAAGTGCGAAGGCGTGCGGTTGAAGTCATCAAATCAGAAATTGAGTGGCTAGTTGAGCAACTCCAAACAGAACAACTTCAATTAGCTCAAACGCCAACCTCAATCAAGAGTGCTGAGTGATGAGTGATGAGTGATGAGTAAAACAGCCATAACACCAAAAACTTTTGAAGTATCCTAACTAATTATGTGGATCGTCAAAATTGCTTTACGTCTTCCGTATACATTCGCGATCGCAGCTTTGATGATTGTGATTCTGGGTGTAGTGACGATATTTAGTACACCAGTTGACATTTTTCCTGCAATTAACATTCCGGTTGTCAGCGTAGTTTGGACTTACACTGGAACCACATCTGAGGAAATGGCACAGCGGATCGTCACCATTAGCGAACGCGCCATGACAACAACTGTTGGTGACATCGAACACATTGAGTCTCAATCTTTGAGTGGTGTTAGTGTCGTCAAGGTTTTTTTCCAACCCAACGCTAATATCGCCTCAGCAGTTGCTCAAATTACATCTGTCAGCCAAACAATTCTCCGCCCTTTGCCACCTGGGATTACACCGCCATTCATCATTCAATACAACGCTTCTTCGGTGCCGATTATCCAGATGAGTGTCAGTAGCAAAACCTTGCCGGAAGAAGCACTCTTCGACTATGCTACCAACTTCGTTCGCACCCAATTAGCAACAGTGCAAGGAGCGAGTATACCTCTGCCCTATGGTGGTAAACCTCGGCAAATTATGGTTGATATCGATCCCCAAGCGATGTTGGCTAATGGCATTTCTGCCCAAGATGTGACTAATGCTGTCAGTGCCCAAAACCTGGTTTTGCCGGCAGGTGATATGAAAATAGGCGATCGCGACTTCGCCGTACAAATCAACAATAGTCCAAATGTGGTGGCAGCCCTCAACGACTTGCCAATTAAGCAAGTTAATGGTACTGTCATTTCCATTCGTGATGTCGCGCAGGTAAGAGATGGCTTTGGTGTGCAATCGAACATTGTACGTCAGAATGGCAGGCGATCGAGCTTACTTAGTATTCTTAAAAGTGGCAATGCCTCAACCATTGATGTGATCGAGCGAGTCAAAAAAACTTTGCCTCGCATCCAATCCACCTTGCCCCCAGAACTGAATTTATCATTTTTGTTCGATCAATCTATATTTGTGAAAGCTTCTATCGAAGGCGTTCTTAAAGAAGGATTGATTGCCGGGTGTCTCACTGCGTTGATGATTTTAATTTTCCTGGGAAGTTGGCGCAGCACTTTAATTGTAGCCGTATCGATTCCTCTCTCGATGCTAGTTTCAATTATTGTGATGAGTCGTTTGGGACAAACTTTCAACATCATGACTTTAGGTGGTTTGTCCTTAGCTGTTGGGATTCTGGTAGATGATGCCACAGTCGAAATTGAAAATATCCACCGAAATCTCGGACAAGGTAAACCCATCAAGCGAGCAATTTTAGATGGGGCACAGCAAATCGCTACTCCAGCACTTGTAGCAACATTATGTATTTGTATTGTCTTTGTGCCGGTCGTGTTTCTCAGTGGAGTAGCAAAGTACCTATTTGTCCCCCTAGCGATGGCGGTAGTATTTGGGATGCTTGCTTCTTATGTGCTATCTCGGACTGTAGTCCCGACAATGGCAAGCTATCTTTTACCATCCGAAGCAGACTGGCATAGAGAAAACGAGGAGCATAATGGTAATAACAACCATCATCTAGATTCACCAGTTCAAAATAATAATGGTAACAACAGCCATTATATAGATTCGCCAGTTCAAAATAACAATGGTCACGGCGATCGCCACAGCCATTCGCTAGTCGAAATCCATGATAATCGCGATCGCCACACCCATTCGCCAGTCCAAAATAATAATGGTCACGATAACCACCACCAAACAGAAGAAGCAGCAACGACAACTGCCAAACCTGTGAAGAAAGATTGGATATGGCGGCTACACGAAAAATTTAACCAACAATTTGAGAAATTTCGCAGTTGGTACTACAACGTCCTAGCCTCAGCATTAAGTCACCGCCGCATAGTCTTTGTGCTATTTGGTGCTTTTATCGTCAGTGCAGGAGTTTTGTTGCCATTCGTCGGTCAAGACTTTTTCCCGGAAGTCGATGGTGGTCAGTTTAGCCTCCATGTTCGAGCCTTACCTGGTACTCGTTTGGAAGAGACAGAAAAAATTGTTAGCCAAGTTGAAGGGGTTATCCGCCAAACTGTACCGAAAGAGAATCTCTCTCTAATTCTGGATAACATCGGCTTACCCACCAGTGGCATTAACCTTACTTATGGCTACAACGGCGCGACAATTGGACAGGCTGATGCTGATATTCTTGTCTCCCTAAAAGAATCTGGTGAAACTTTTTCTTACGTCAAGGAACTCCGCCAGAAATTGAAAGCGACATTTCCCAGCTACACCTTCTTTTTTGAGCCGGCTGATATTGTGACTCAAATTCTCAATTTCGGTTTGCCTGCTGCTGTTGATGTGCAAATATCTGGCCCTCTGAAAAACTCAAAAGCCAACTTTGAAATTGCCCAACAAATCGCCGCGCGGATGACGCGTATTCCTGGGGCTGTAGATGTACATCTCCAACAAGTTGTTGATGCTCCCAAATTACGTCTTGATGTCGATCGCACCGAGGCTCAACAATTGGGTATGACCCAGCGTGATGTTGCCAATAGCGTCCTCACTTCCTTAAGTTCAAGCGGTCAAGCTGCAATCAACCAATGGCTCGATCCCAAAAAAGGCGTGAGTTACACCCTGGCTGTACAAGTTCCCCAATATAAACTTGACTCTATTGATAGTCTAAAAAATACGCCAGTTGGCAACAGTCAAACTGCACCCCAACTTTTGGGTAATTTGGCTACTGTCAAACGCGACACAGTGATGCAAGTTGTGAATCACTACAACATTCAACCAGTTTTCGATATCTACGCTAACTCCTCTGGTCGTGACCTTGGGGGAGTTGCCGGCGATGTCAATCGAATTATCGCTGATTATCAGAAAAAATTGCCTAAGGGAAGTCAGATTAATGTCCGGGGGCAAGTGCAAACGATGAACTCTTCCTTTCTGGGACTTGGTTTAGGACTTGTGTTTGCAATTGTGTTGGTTTACTGCTTAATGGTAGTGAACTTCCAATCTTGGCTCGATCCCCTGATTATTATGATGGCACTGCCAAGCGCCTTAGCAGGGATCGTTTGGATGTTGTTTGTCACCCGCACCACCCTGAGCGTCCCTTCCTTAATGGGTGCAATTATGAGTATAGGTGTGGCAACATCGAACAGTATTTTAATGATTACTTTTGCGAATGAGCAACGTGTAGAAGGAGAAAATGCCTATAAAGCAGCCCTAGCAGCAGGTTATACAAGGTTGCGTCCGGTGTTGATGACTGCCTTAGCCATGCTGATCGGGATGGTGCCAATGTCTCTAGGTCTTGGTGAAGGTGGCGAACAGAATGCACCCTTGGGTCGCGCTGTAATTGGCGGTTTGTCAGCTGCAACAGTCGCGACTCTAATCTTTGTACCTGTTGTATACAGCATTATGCGGCGTCAACCACCTCGTCTTATTGATGAGGATGATGACGATTTAAATTTCTCCGATTCACGGACAGCATATTCGTTGTCATCATCTCAAGGCAAGTCATAGACATATTTTAGGAGCTACGGTGTACACATAAATCTTTTAAAGTTAACGTGAGTTCGACGAGTGCTATTTTGACCTCTCCCCCAGCCCCTCTCCTTGGAGGAGCTACGGTGTACACACAAGTCTTAAATAGCTGAAAAACCCAAGGTTTTACCCCACCCTAACCCTCCCCTTGTAAAGGGGAGGGAACAAAATATCTGATTTCCCCCTTTTATAAGGGGGGATTAAGGGGGGTAATTCGACTTGTGTGTACACCGTAGCCTTTTAGGAGAGGGAGAGGTTTGTCGAACTCACGTTAAAGTTACTACGTAACGTAGGGAAGATTAATTTTTGCAGATCAATGCAACAAAGGTGCAGGTCAATGCAATAAAGGTGCAGGTCAATGCAATAAAGGTGCAGGTCAATGCAACAAAGGTGCAGGTCAATGCAACAAAGGTGCAAGTCGATGCAATCAAAGGTGCAAGCCAATGCAATAAAGGTGCAAGCCAATGCAATAAAGGTGCAAGCCAATGTAATAAAGGTGCAAGTCAAAAACTTGTGTGTACATCGTAGCGGAAAGGGTTTTTTCTAAGCTGCTTTCCCCTTTACCCCTTACCTGAATGGCACTTCTGCAAGAAGTCTAATAATGGTAATGACTCTAGCTGCTAAATTTCTGCAAATTAGATAATACAGGACAGTTTACCTATGGATTCTCAGCATCGTCCATCTCCTGATTCTGAACAACAAACGACTTCTAGAAAACACAGGCGCGGCATCGGTGGTATTGGTTGGGGTATAATTGGTGCTGTTTTTTTTGGTAGCTTACTAGCGATAGGTATTCTACCCCGATTAAGCCAAAAGTCAGAATTACAAGCAGCAGTCAAGGAAGCAAGCACAGTACCCTCAGTTAACGTAATCGCTCCCCGTCGCGCTACTGGTGCTACGAAACTGGAACTACCTGGCAGTGTTGTAGCCCAGAATCAAACGACCATCTACGCTCGCAGTACTGGGTATTTACGGCGGTGGTATGCAGATATTGGCGATCGCGTCCGAGCCGGTCAGTTGTTGGCAGAAATTGATTCACCAGACACCGATCAGCAAGTTCTGCAAGCGAAGGCAGAGGTAGTGCAAGCACAAGCCAATGTATCTCAAACTCGTGCTAATTTAGCTAAAAGCGTTTCTGATTTGAAGCAAGCCCGCGCTAATTTATTGATCGCCCGTCAGAGCTGGCAGCGCTGGCAAGTTCTTGTCAAGGAAGGTGCAGTACCTCAACAAGATGCAGATACAAAATATGCTACATATCAAGCTAATCTTGCCAGCGTTGAGGCAGCACAAAACACTATTAATTCTGATTCTGCCAACATCAAAGCAGCACAAGCTAACGCCTACGCAAGTCAAGCAAACTTCCAGCGTAATACCGTCTTGCAGTCTTATAAGAAAGTCACTGCTCCTTTTGCAGGAGTGATTACTGCACGTAATGTCAATACAGGTGTTTTAATTTCAGCAGGTAATGGCAACACCAGTACCAGCAACACTAACACTAACAATAGCAGCCTTTATACTATTGCTGCTTATGACAATCTAAAGGTAAATGTGAGTGTTCCACAAAGTTTATCACAGTCACTTCAAACTGGACAAACAGCACAAATTACAGTCAGAGAGTTACCCCAACGAGTGTTTACGGGTAAAGTAGTGCGTACTAGCAACGCTATAGATCCAACTACTCGCACTTTACTGACACAATTAGAAGTACACAATTCAGACGCGACGCTGCGACCTGGGATGTATGCCAATGTCAAATTTGCCATTAACCGCACTAATCCTCCTTTTGTTGTGCCGGATAGTGCCTTAGTTGTTAATGCCGGAGGTACGCAGGTAGCAACTGTAACCAAAGACCACACAGTGCATTATCAAAAAGTTGCCGTTGGGCGAGATTATGGTACTGAAGTTGAAATTACATCAGGTTTGACAGGAAATGAATCGCTCATTGCCACTCCTACGGTTGATGAGACAGAGGGTTTACGCGTGCAGCCAGTTGCAGAAAAAAAGTAGGTCGGCGTAAGGATAAGGCAGGGAGCAGGGGGAGCAGGGGGAGCAGGGGGAGCAGAGGGGCAGCACTTCGGCTTCGCTCAGTGACCAGGGAGCAGGGAGATGACGGGACAAGGGGACAAGGAGATAAACAAAACTCCTAACTGCTAACTCTTAACTCCTAACTCCTAACTGCTAACTGCTAACTGCTAACTGCTAACTCCTAAACTCAGCACTGTTTAAGTGAGGTACACTAAACTCAGCCACGCGATCGCTCACCCCGTCAAAGAAAAAACGACAAAGCCCAAGAAAGCATTCCCAGAGCAGCAAATGTCTACCCCCAAATATTGAAGGGATACTGGATTGGCAGTAATGTTATCTCACTGTGTGAGATAACATTGGTTTGTAATGTGTCTTTGTGTGAGTATGAGTGTCATTCCCGAAAACGTTCTTTTGGCTTTAGCCGAAAAACGGTGCTTGTCTAACAGCGAGATCGAAGTGTTTTTATATGCTGTTGAAGGACAATCGCCAAATGCGATCGCGAAAGAATTGGCAATCAGTGCCGAAGCAGTACGCAAAAGATTAAGCGAAGTTTACAAGAAATTTAATGTTATTGGTAGCGGCCCAGGTAAGCTCACTAAGTTACAGCAAGTTATAGAATCTGAGTATCAAGCATCTTCAGAGACTGAGAAATCGATTACCCAAAACCGTCAAGATTGGGGTGAAGCGCCTGGTGTCTGCTTTTTTCGGGGACGCATAGCAGAATTGTCTGGGCTAACGCAGTGGCTCATTAAGGATAACTGCCAACTAGTGGCAATATTGGGAATGGGGGGAATCGGCAAAACTGCTTTATCTGTGAAACTCGCAAAGGAAGTTCAGGAGAATTTTGAGTATTTGATTTGGCGGAGTCTCCGCAATGCGCCACCCGTCGCAGAGATGTTGGCAAGCCTAATCGGGTTTTTATCTGATGAGAAAGAAACAAATTTGCCAGAAAGCGTAGATGGTAAAGTAACGCTGCTGATTCATTATTTACGAGAGCATCGTTGTCTTGTGGTATTTGACAATACAGAGACAATTTTACAAGAAGGCGATCGCGCCGGACAATATAGACAAGAATATGAAGATTATGGTCAACTACTTAGGCGGGTAGGGGAAGAACTACATCAAAGCTGTTTGGTGCTGACATCTCGTGAAAAACCAAAAGAATTTGCTTTTTTAGAAGGAGAAGCATCACCAGTCAGAACATTATTGTTAATTGGCTTAGGAGAAACAGAAGGTCAAGAAATTCTCCAAGATAAAGGGTTATTTGGCTCACAACAGGAATGGGCCAAGCTAGTTGAGAAGTATTCAGGTAATCCTTTAGCGTTAAAACTAGTTTCTGAGCCTATTCGGGAGTTATTTGGTGGTGATATCGCTGCTTTTCTAGCTGAAGGAGAGATCATTTTTGGCGACACCCGAAATTTACTAAACCAGCAATTTGAGCGGTTGTCAGAGATCGAAAAAGAAATAATTTATTGGTTAGCAATCAAGCGCAAGTTAGTTTCTCTAGACGAGTTGCTCAATGATATTGCGCGTCCTTTGCCCAAAAGAGAAGTGATGGAGGCGCTAGAATCACTGCGGAGGCGATCGCTAATTGAACAAAGAACAGCACTTTTCACCCTCCAATCTGTGGTCATGGAATATATCACCGACCAACTGATTGAACAGATTTGTGACGAAATTACCACTCGTAATATTAGACTATTTACGAGCCATGCTTTAATGGAAGCGACGGCCAAAGATTATATTAGAAACACTCAGATTACCCTGATTATTAAACCAATTATAGATAGGTTATCAACTATTTTTAGATATGCTAAAAATATTGAACATCATCTATATCAAATTTTATTGTCCCTGCGACAGATTCCCCAAACAGCAGGATATGCAGGTGGAAATCTGTTAAATATTCTTTGTCAATTACAAATTGATTTTAGCGGCTATGACTTTTCAAATCTGACCATTTGGCAAGCATATTTACAAAGTGTGAATTTGCATCGGGTAAATTTTGCCAATGCCGATTTAGCTAAATGCGTTTTTGCAGAAACATTAGTTAGTATTTCGTCAGTAGCATTTAGCCCGAATGGAAAACTTTTGGCTACGGGTGATGCTGATGGCAAGACTTACTTGTGGCAAGTTGACGATGGAAAGCTACTGTTTACCTGTATTGGACATAGCAGTTGGGTAAAATCAGTTGCTTTCAGTCCCGATGGTCAAACTTTAGCTAGTGGTAGTGATGACCAAACAGTGAAATTATGGGATGTTCCTGATGGTAAATGCCTGAAAACCTTGCAAGGACATAGCAATTGGGTCAGGTCGGTTGCCTTCAGTCCCGATGGTCAAACTTTGGCTAGTGGTAGTGAAGACCAAACAGTAAAGTTATGGAATGTCCACATCGGCAAATGTCTGATAACTTTGCAGGGGAATACCAATCGAATTATGTCAGTTGCCTTCAGTCCCGATGGTCAAACTTTAGCTAGTGGCAGTGAAAAGCAAACAGTGAAGTTATGGGATGTCCGCAATGGTGAGTGCCTGAAAATCTTGCAAGGGCATAGCAATTGGGTAAGGTCAGTTGCTTTTAGTCCCGATGGTGAAACTTTAGCTACTGGCAGTGACGACCAAACCGTTAAATTATGGGATGTTCGTGATGGTAAATGTCTGAAAACCTTACAGGGACATACTAATCGGGTTTGGTCGGTTGCCTTTAGTCCCGATGGTCAAACTTTAGCTAGCGGTGGCGACGACCAAACCGTTAAATTATGGGATATTCGTGATGGTAAATGCCTGAAAACCTTCCAGGGGCATACCAATCGGGTCAGGTCAGTTGCTTTCAGTCCCGATGGTCAAACTTTAGCTAGTGGTAGTGAAAACCAAACAGTGAAGTTATGGAATGTCCAGGATGGTAAGTCCTTGACAACCTTGCAAGGACATAGCAATCGGGTAAGGTCAGTTGCCTTCAGCCCCGATGGTCAAATTTTAGCTAGCGGCAGTGAAAAGCAAACAGTGAAATTATGGGATGTCCGTAACGATAAGTTTCTCAAAATTTTGGAAGGGCATAACAGTTGGGTACGGTCAATTGCCTTCAGTCCTGATGGTCAAATTTTAGCTAGCGGCAGTGAAAAGCAAACAATTAAATTATGGGATGTTCAGACGGGACAATGCCTGAAAAAATTGCAGGAACATACCAATAGAATTAGATCGGTTGCTTTTAGTCCCAATGGTCAAATTTTAGCTAGCGGCAGTGACGACCAAACGGTGAAATTATGGGATATCTACACCGGAAAATGTCTCCAAACCTTGAAAGGGCATACCAGTTGGGTAAGATCGGTTGCCTTTAGTCCCGATGGTCAAACTTTAGCTAGTGGCAGTGAAAACCAAAGAGTCAGGTTATGGGATGTTTATACAGGAGAATGCATCCAAGTTTTGGAAGGACATAGCAATCGGATCAGATCGGTTACTTTTAGCCCAGATGGTCAGACTTTAGCTAGTGGCAGTGATGACCAAACAGTGAAGTTATGGGATGTTTTCATGGGCAAGTGCTTGACAACTTTGCAAGAACATACTAATCGAATCTGGTCAGTTGCCTTCAGCCCCGATGGTCAGACTTTAGCTAGTGCCAGTGAAGACCAAACGATAAAATTATGGGATGTCTATAACGGCAAGTGCTTGAAAACTTTGCAGGGGGCTAATTGGGTAAAGTCAGTTGCTTTTAGTCCCGACGGTCAAACCCTGATTAGTGGTAGCCAAGATGAGACAATTAAGCTTTGGGATGTATCGACGGGTGAGTGCTTAAGAACACTGCGATCGCCACGACCCTATGAAAAAATGAATATCACCGGGGTTACAGGGTTAACCACAGCGCAGTTAGTGACGCTAAAAGCTTTAGGGGCAGTGCAAAATGGAGAGCAAAAATAAAAGGTAAAAGAATGAACTTTGCCTTTTTGCTTCATCCTTTTACCTTTTTTATGTACCTGATGCTTATTTCATGTTAGCCCTTGCGTCCTTAACTGCGGCAAAGAAAAATAATCCTGTGAGTGGAATGCTTAATACCAGGATAATTGCCGTGGCTGTAACACCAAAATCTGGATGTCCGTAACCGAGTTCAAAAACCGAACCGACAGCTGCGATCGCACTTACACAAGAACCACCGAGAAATAAACTACTTTTTGGAGTTAAATACACTACTGCCCCCCTATGCTATTGGTTTCACCGCTTGATACGAGAAGCCATTCTTAGATAGCTCCTGGGCTAAAGTCAAGGAGTTTTCTACACGGTCTACAAATACCACGCCGTTAAGGTGATCCATCTCGTGCTGAATGCAACGTCCCAGGAGGTCATTAGCCTTTAATGTCCGGGGACGACCGTATTCGTCTTTATAGGCGATTTCTACGACTTCGGGGCGCTTTACGTCTAAATATACGTTGGGAATACTCAAGCATCCTTCTTGGGCAACAGAGATGTCGCGGCTGACTTGTTTAATAGTGGGGTTAATCAACACTAAAGGCTGATTAGCTGCGTTCTCTGGTTCCAGGTCGATGACAACTAGTTGTTTGTGAATTCCCACTTGGGGTGCAGCCAAACCAATGCCATCTTTGCTGTACATAGTTTGCAGCATTTCGCGCACTATTTGGCGAAGTTCGTCATCAACTTTAGAAATCCGCTTTGCAGCTTGACGCAGCACGCGATCGCCTAAATAATGAAGCTCCAAAGGTGGATTTTTTAACTTTTTTTTCTCGACAGCAATTTCAGAGGGCATGAGTCTCGATGGCTAGATGGTGAAAATTCCTACTGTTTTCATTCTATCAATCTCAGTTAGAGGATGTTTAAAAAGTCCTGCACTATACCAAAAACCCATCTGCCATTCCTCTTTTTGCTTGCTTAACGGCAGGCTGATGCCAAGAGTGAGAGGCTGTGAAACCCTTATTTTATCGTCAGTAAGGTTTGCTAGGGGTTAGGTCTTTGAGGTTCTATTGTTAGCAATAATACTTTTTAAATATCCCCTTAGACGTAGTACCAATCTCCAAAATAATTATTGTGAAGTCACGTTGCACCATACTTGCAGCGATCCTTTTATCAAGGCTGACATCATTAAACAGTACTTTTAAATGTGAAATCGATTATCATAGCAATTCTCTATGAAGATGCGCCTAATTATTTTGGGACATAGCGAATTATCTTCAAAAAACCTCTGTGTACCTTTGCGCTAACCTCTGCGTACCTTTGCGTTGAAAAAAAGCTAGGATTTGGCCCAGCATTACAAAGAAACGGGATCAATCGTTTATCAGCCTATTTCTGACGCTCTGATTGCAACTAGGATTCCTATACAATTTTTCTTAGTAAAAAGATTTTTTCAATCTATTTTTGATTGATAGAAACCTATGTTTAGCAATATTTTCTGGCATCTTCACCACATTCATTAACTAAATATAATAAACACTTAAAACGAAGACCAACTATCTGTTCATAAAGGGGGTTTAATTTACACATAGGTGGAATGCGAAGTAGAGTCCGACCGAAAACTTTAACAGTTCTTTCAAAAGGGCAATTGGAAGGAATTATTTTGCACAATAGTCTGGCCAGATTAGAATTATGTATTTCTACTGACTCAAGCCGATCGCGAATCTGGTTTAATAAGCTATTGTCCAAATTGGCTTTGTTTAAGAAGTTCATAACTCAACTTTCCTTTAATTAATCTGTTGTTCCTATAAAATTACTCCGATATTCAGAGAAAAACATAGTATAAATACCAAAGTATTTCCCCACTTTTTGAGGTCAAGTTTAAAGAACAGTAGAATTGCTGAGAAACCAGAACAGCTAGCCAATTATTATCAATAACTGTTAGAGGCAATAGTGAGTATATCTGTGGCAAATAGTATGAAGGATCGGGTGAATGGTCAAGGCAGCAGGAGGACAGAAGAAGGAAATAGCAATAGATAAAAGCTGATATATTGGCAAACTTTGCACCATTGACTATAAATAGTGGTGTTATTGACGCAAAGACGCAAAAGCTGAACTTATTGCTTTGGCGTTAAGTTCAAATTTTGAGGTGATGTGTGTTTAAATCTTTCACGAAACTTGATTATCTGCTGAAAGAAACTTTCCTCGGTTTATTGCGGGGAGGTTGGATGAATTGGGCTGCTGTCAGTACTGTGACGGTGTTACTGTTTTTATTCGGCTTGAGTCTGCAAACCTCTTGGCAAGTCGAAAAACTTCTTTATCAGTTTGGTAGCCAGCTAGAAGTCTCAGTTTATCTCGAACCGGATACACGGATGGAAAGTATTGAGCCACTAATCGCTAAAATGCCAGAGGTAGCGACGATAAAAACCATTACCAAAGAACAAGCTTGGACTAAGTTAGTTAAGGAAATGAGAATTTCTGATATTGAGGGTGCTACCCAGCAGCTAGGTGAGAATCCTCTGGTTGATGAGATGAAGGTGAAAGCACGTAATTCTCAAGTTGTACCAACCTTAGCAACACAGTTGGCTAAATTACGAGGAGTTGAGACGGTGCAGTATGTCGATGAAGCAGTGAAACGCATTGCCCAGTTGCACCGGGGTCTGAACTGGATTACTTTAACAATTACGATGATTCTGACTTTAACAGCGATCGCAGTTACTACTACCACAATTAGGCTGATTGTCACGGCGCGACGCCAGGAAATTGAAATTATGCAACTAGTGGGAGCGACTTCTGTTTGGATTTACCTCCCGTTTATTTTACAAGGAATTGCCTTTGGTTTGGTTGGTGGTGCGATCGCTTGGAGTTTCATTTCTGTGATTCAACAGTTTCTCGGTAAGTTGCTAGTCAATCAACCTGAGTTTATCCAAGTCATCACCAACAGAGTGCAACTCACTCCAGCAGAAATTTTATTATTGCCTCTGATTCTTTTGAGTTTCGGTGCAGGTGTAGGATTAATGGGGAGCTTATTTGCTGTCCAACATTTTGCTAAAAGATAGTCATTGGTCATTTGTCCTTTGAACTCGGAACTCCGACCTCTGAACTCGGAACTCCGACCTCTGAACTCGGAACTTCGACTTCTGAACTTGGAACTTCGACCTCTGAACTCGGAACTTCAACCTCTGAACTCAGAATTTTGACCTCTGAACTCGGAACTTCGACCTCTGAACTCAGAATTTTGACCTCTGAACTCGGAACTTCGACCTCTGAACTCGGAATTTTGACCTTTGAACTCAGAACTCCGACTTCTAAACCCGGAACTTTGACCTCTGAACTCGAAATTCCCAAGATTTTAAAAGAATAACTGAAGTTTTGCTTGAACGAATATGAAATTAAACCTATATATCAACTTAACAAGGCTAATCAAATGACAAATGACCAATGACAAATGACCAATGACAAATGACAAAAGACCAATGACAAATGACAAAATAACTATGAAATCACAATGGGAATGTTTTTTGCAGAATCTCGGTGTTTGGGAAGGTTCATTTACTAATTTTTCTCCCCAAGGAACACTTTTGAACGATACTCCTAGTTGTCTTTCCCTAGAACATTTGAACAATAGCCAGAAAGTGCGCCTAACTCTGAGCCGTTCGGGACAAGATATAATCAGAGAATTTAATTCTGTGGGAGGGGGTCTGCTGTTTTTTGAAAATGGTTCATTTTCTGAAGGTTTAATTCAGCTAGGGCCATTTTCAGAATTTGGTGGAGAACTCGCTTTTGTTCATGAAAATCGCCGCTTGCGTCTGGTGCAACTGTTTGATAATACTGGTCAGCTAAAGGAATTAATCTTAATTCGAGAACATCTAGCTGGAACCCCAGCAGATGAACGTCCAACTTTACAGATAAATGATTTGTTGGGAGAATGGCAAGGTCAAGCAGTAACAATATATCCAGATTTGCGATCGCCTGATACTTACTCTACAATCTTCAAATTACAACTTGATGATGCTGGGCGATTAATTCAAAGTACCTCTTTTGCAGAACGCACAATTACCTCAACTGCTACCATCAAAGGTTCCATTGTTCTCTTTGACCAAAACCCAGAAAAGCAGGTGCAAGTATTATTTTTACCAGATGGCGCTTCTGCAACTTCACCTGTCAAGGTGCAGTTACGCCAACCATTTTTTCTGGAAGTGGGGTGGTTAATTCAGCCAAACCTTCGCCAACGGATGATTCGCAGCTACAACGAGAAAGGCGAATGGGTTAGCTTGACATTAGTCACTGAAGAAAGGAGGCTTTGATCTCATGTCCGCTTGATTACTTATCAAATATTTAACTGTTGCCAAAATGTGGGTAATGACAAAGCTTTATTTATGTATATTCAAATAGCTGTAGTTGCGATCGCATTCATCTTAATAGCTGGAGAAAATCTAGAGGCCGTTGCAGACTCGCAATCTTCTACTGAAGATAGTCCTAGTAGTATTGTGGCAACATCGACATTAGAGATAGAAGGAGAGTATGCAAAATATGGTGACTATATCGGATTAACTCCAGTAGATAACCAGTCTGCCGAGTTTTCCCAAATTTCTCAAAGAATTGTCAAAGATATCCAGATTCGTTTTGTTAACAACAAAGATCGATTACTCGATGAAAAAGGTCAGCCGATCAAAGGACGTACCCGAAAAGATTTTATCATTGGTCTGCTGAAACTCAAACCTGGTGAGGTATTTCGTGAAGATTTACTAGCAGCAGATTTGCAACGATTGCGGAGATTAGAGTCATTTAATGAAGTCAATGTTTATCGCCAAGAAGATGCCAATAGCGTTAATCTCATTTATGAAATCAAAGAGCGTAACTTCCCTTCTCTAATTTTCGGAGGCGGTAATAACGACGATGTTGGATTATACGGTCGGGTAGGTTATAGAGATGAAAATATCAGCGGTGTTAACGATAAATTAGATACAATTGTACAAATCAGCGGTCAAGATGTCCAATTTAATGGTCAGTTCATTAGTCGTTATCGTCCTCAAGAACCAAACCGCTTAGGCTACAGCATCAGAGCTTTTCGTACTCGTAATACATCGGGAACTTTCAACGACGATATCAGATTGTCTAACGGTGACAAAGTACGCGAGGGAAGGTTTGGCGGTTCTGTAGGAGTTTTAAAATCTTTTGATCGGTGGGATGCAGCTATAAGTTTGAACTATACCAGAATTAGCTTACGCGATCGCGACTATAACGTTACACAGGTCGATAGATTAGGGAGTCCTTTATCTCTTAGCGGTACTGGCATTGATGACTTATATACAGTATTATTTTCTGTATCCAAAGATCAACGCGATCGCCGAGAAAATCCGACTCAAGGATCGATTCTCACTCTCAGCACAGAACAAGCAATTCCGATTGGACTGGGTAATATTTCTAGCAACCGCCTACGGGGAGATTATATTCAGTATTTACCAGTCAGTTGGATCGGTAATGGTAGACCAACTGACAATCCAGAAATGTTGGCGATTAATTTCCAAATTGGTACGATTCTGGGAGACTTTCCACCAGCTGATGCTTTTAATATTGGTGGACTAAATTCTGTCAGGGGTTATGGTTATGGAAAAGTTGCCAGTGGTCGGAGTTATGGTTTAGCTTCTGTGGAATATCGTTTCCCAATTTCTTACTCAATCGGAGGAGTTGTTTTTACTGACTTCGCCTCAGATTTCGGGTCTAGCGAAACCGTGCTAGGAGAACCAGGAGTGCTACGAGATAAACCCGGAAGTGGCTTTGGTTACGGCTTAGGATTGCGCGTCAAGTCATCCTTTGGACTGATTCGAGGTGACTTCGGAATTAGCGATCGAGGTGAACTTAGATTTGAGCTGACTACAGGTCAACGATTTTAACGGGTGGCAAAAAAGTTCTAGAAAACTACTAGAGATTGCTTAATAACACACTCAGGGCTGCTTGAGTGTGTCTAGTCCAAAAGGACATAATCAAGACATTGGAGATTACTTACACATTTGTAACGTGCGGCGATCGCTAGCTGCGATCGAATTTAACCGATAAAAGTCTTGCAGAGCCAGGGAGTAAGCATAAGAATTTGACTCATCCTCACCAACCTTGGGCAGTCTATTGCTTGTAGCTACCTGATTCGATTGTTCAGAACTGGCTTCATTTGACGAAGTATTAACCGTCATCGCCAACTCTCCTGATGGGTTGATTGTACCCTGAAAGCAATTTAACTCTGATTGGGGCATATACAACGCACCCCTTACCTTGTCTTGCTGCTTTTGAAATATGATATAACCTTGACCAAGCTGGTTTGGCTTTGGGGATTGACCATAAAGGTAAATCCCATCTTTTACAGGAAAACTTCCTTTTGGTAAAACTCTGGCGCTTTTTGTAGTTCCCCCATCGCCTGGAACCAGCGCTGTGATTGTAGGTACTGTGTTTCCGCCTCCAGAAGCCGCATTCAGTTGACTTCTTTGCTCTCGAACTTTTCTCAGCTGCGACAAAAGAGAGTTTTCGGAGGTTTTGTGAATCTGAGCCGATGATAATCGAGAATCTGTAAATGATGTTACTTGAGTTTGCTTGGCTAGAAAGCCCAAACCGAGAAGTAAGCCTAAGCCCGCGAGGGGAATTCCCCACTTTCGGGGAGATAATAACTGATGAAGGTTGTTAAGCACCCTACTTCTCCTGTTAAAAAACTAATTAAGTTCTCTAGAACTTACTTAAATCATAACCAAGTCTTAATTGTTAAAGACTTTATTCACGACTTATATTACTGTTGTCCAAAAAAGAAAACTGTCAAAAACAAAAGTTTTTATTGGATTTGGTTCTACAATCTTAGATTACCATCAGTTAGAGTCTTTATAACAGAGGGTAGAAGGCAGTTTTTGCTGGGGCAGGAGTCAAAAGGCAGGAGTAACCCACCTTTAAAAGCATGAGATTAAAGTAAGGGACTTCCAGAAAATAAAATATACAGGCTATAAGAATGATAATCATTCCGAGGGTTAGTGCTTGACTTTCTGATGACAAACTGCGGTCTAACGTTACCCTTGGGTGTGTAGATATCTTGAGTTTGTAGCGTACAGCATTCACGGATTCTACAGGCACTAAACAGGCAGACACCGAACAAAGCGCGTAGGCGTAGCCCGCCGTAGGCATCGCGCCCGTTGTCTAAGCCATCGCTAAAAATTAGCTGTATCTTTTGCTGTGTTAGAACCTTGGCGCGACCATGACGGTTTATTTTCATCGTTAGACTGTAGACCCTGCGATTCACAGCCTACAACGATTTAACACAGATTAATCGGAATTATTTAACCGAGATTAGCGATCGCAAATTAATGAATAATTTTGAGTGCAAAGACGACCCAATTTCTCGCATCAGCCCACAAAAGTTACATATCTCTTTGTGAAAAAATCCCCATAGCGATCATTAAAAACGTCATTTAGAATGTCATACTAAAAATTTTACTTAGGTCTAATTCTCCCGCATAAAGCTCAGTTGGTTGGATAGAAGCTTGGGGTAATCCCCACGGTTGAAACTGTGTCGAAGTGGGAGAAGTTTGGATTTTGAATACTTGCGGACTTGAACTTACTGTCGGAGATAAAGTTATATTAAATACATAGTTTGGGGCGCCGAGAACATCAGTGCTAGGGAGGGTATTTACAGTAAACGTTTTTGCCAAGCCATATATTACATTAGTTGTAGTAGGAGGATTAATATAGCTTGGACGACTGCCTTGATAAGAAGCAAAACTAGGATAGTAAGTTTTAGTGGTAGTACTGTATTCATAAGTAGCAAAGGAAATTGCTACCACCTTTTTACCGATTACTCCCATCAACAAAGCTAACTGCGCCTTATTTGGGGTCGAAATACGCCCTGTAAGGAATATATCTCCCACTGGCGAACCATCCCATTGAACATTACTAAGCACTGCTACAACAGGGTAATTATATATCCCGGTTCCGCCAGGACTTGGGCGACTGGTGGGATCGATTACGTATTGATCTGCGACTAGAGCTAAATCACCAATGCTTAATGTCTTAATAAACCCAAGAGGTTTATAGGTATTTGGCTGGAAATTGTAACCTTGTTGTACATCTAAAGATTTGTTAATACTAACAGCGAAGACCGGAGTAGTAAAACCTATTGAACACGCTATACAGCCTAGTAATAAAGCTTTACTCAACAGCATAAGTTTTTCCAAATAGTAAATAGATGGTTTGAGTCTTTTTTAAGGTATAAACTCATAAGATTTATACTTGCATGAATCATGCTACAACTCCATATTTAAACAAATTTTAATAGACATGATGTGCTACGGAATGTAGCACCAGGTTTTGTTTTTAGTGTTGAAAAAAACGTATTTAAAACAGTGATTATCGCCAAAAAGAAGGCCGAGGATTATTTGAAATAACTATTAGAAAACAGTGCAAATAAGCAAGTCGGTACAATAAAACCAAACTGTGTAAATAAAAGTAAATAACGCTCAAACTCTTTCTCCCCCTGCTAAAAGCTCTCTGCTTTTGTCTTATGCCAACAATATTTATTTACGCTGACTTACTTAAACCCGACTCTACTAACTGTAAAAGCGGATAATATTCGCCGTCTACGCGAGTTGATGAATAAGGGACTTCCAAAGAATAAATTGTTCCAGAAAACTAATCTTTTGGCAGAAAATTCAATCATTATTACTGAATTTACTACAAAAAGGAGGGGAGAAAGCGGCAGCCATCGGCTGCCACTTTCTCCCCTATAATAATGATTATCATTATTTTAAATGGAATGTTTTATTTTTTGGAAGTCCCTAAGAAGAATTGTATCTGGCTACACTCTACTCAATATACTTCCTGCCTCAAAATGTAGAAAAAAACTTATGAGCGCAAGGCTTTTACTGGATCGATCTGGCTAGCACGCACGGCGGGAAGCAAACTAGCTCCCACCCCCACCAGTAGCGCTGAACCCACTGCTAGGACTGCAATTCTGCTATCAAATTTATAAGGCAAGCTAAAGGTATCGGTAATTACAACAGTCAATCCATGCACTACTCCTAGAGCCGCTGTTCCTCCTATTAGACTTAAAAGCATCGCCTCTAAAATAAATTGCAGCATGATTTCGCGTTGGGTTGCACCTATAGCCCGTCTCAAACCTATTTCAGCAGTTCGTTCATTTACAGAGGCAATCATAATATTCGCAATTCCAACACCGCCAACCAAGAGCGCGATCGCTCCTACTGCTGTAAGACCTTGAGAAGCCATCTCTAGAGTTTTCTGCTGCTGTATAATATCTGATACATTATTCCAAAATTTAAATTTGTAACCTGGAAATCTTTGTAACAGTAACTCCTCTGCCTGGTGACTTAAGTCTTCGATATCTGCAAGTGCATAAGGGCGCATTTGGATGCTCCCGATGTCGCGGCTACCAGTCGAAGCGTTGTAAATAGACATCGGCACATACAGTTGACCCGCCGGAGGTGCATTTTCACTTAAAATAGTTGCTACCACCCCGATCACGATATAGGGTCTGTCCCCAGCATAAATCAGCTGCCCTACAGGTTCTTGCTTTTGAAAAAGTTGTTCTGCCAGCAATCGATCGATTACGATTACCGGGCGGTAGTTGGCAAAATCTTCAGACGTGAAAAACCGTCCTGATACTAAAGATATCCCTGAAGTCAACAAAAAATCTTGGGAAACAGGTGACAAAGTTGGAGTAAATTCCTTGTCCCGAAATATAGTTGGTGTAGAACCAGCCCAATTAAAAGAACTGATCGCTTGCAAGCCTACCATTCGCTGTCGCAAGAATTCCATATCTTCCAACTTGAGTTGGGTAGCTTCACCACCAGAATCCCAATTTGGATAAACTGAAACTTGAGGCGCGCCTCGTTTTGCTAATTGTTGAGCGATCGCATCTCGGCTAATATTACCAACCTGAAGTGTAGCGCTGACAGCAGCCACACCCATAAATACTCCCAGAGTAGTCAGAGCAGAACGCAAGGGGTTTCTACCTAAAGAGTGAAAGGTAATATTTAATAAGTCAAAACCTGAAAGAGCCATAATAGTTGCTTTGCTCTAGCTTGGGGACAAGGGGCAGAGGGGCACAGGGGCAGAGAGGCAGAGGGGCAAAGAGGAAAAATTTACTGCAACTTCTCCTCTGCTCCCCTGCTCCCCTGCTCCCCTGCCTTAACTGGCGTTCCTGGCTTGAGTTCCGACTCAACGGGGGGCAGTATAACTTGTTCGCCGGGATGCAAACCAGAGGTTACTTCTACATTCATTAACCCTTCCAATCCCAGATTAATGGTGCGTTTTTGGGCTTGATTTTGGCTATCCAGAACCCATACAAACGGGCGTGGTTGCGATCGCACAATTGCCTCTGTCTTCAAAACTACTACGTTCTGGCGTTGCTGCAACACAACCTCGACATTTACCCTGCTACCAGGGAGCAGTGTGCGAGTCGGGCTATCAAGCTCAACCGTTGCGGGTACTGTTGGTTGCTCTGATTGTTTTGAACTACTACCATCTTGTTTTTGGGCTTCAGGGCTGAGTGCTTGAGGATACAAGCTTTTTACGCGTCCAGAGAATCTCCTTGCATTCGGCCCGATCGCATTAATGCGGGCAAGTTGGTTGATGCGAACTTGAGCAGCGTTGAGGGTAGAAAGCTGGAGTTTCACTAAGACTTTTCTGGGATCGCCCAAAGTGAGCAGATTGGTACGCAACTCGACCCCATCACCATTTTCTACATTCACACCCAAGACTACGCCATTCAATGGTGCAGTCACAATATTATCTTGGAGTTGCTGCTGAATAAGTTGGCGCTCCAATTGCAAAGTCTGAATTTTCAGGGCGGTTGTACGTGCCTCTGCTTGACTATCTCGCAGGCTAGCACGAGCAACGCGTACAGTATCTTCCTGCGTTTTGGCTTGTTCTTGGGCAATAGCTCCCTCTCGCACCAAGGGAGCAAGCCTCTGGAGTTGTTTTTCTTCAGCTGTTAGTCGTTCTTGAGCTTCAATAATTTTCTCGCGACTACGTGCTAGGTTGAGTTGCTCTTGTTGAATTTGTAATTGCTGATTGGTAAGAGCAACTTTTCGTTCGGGGTAGCGCAGGGTCAGCAGCACTTGACCAAGTTTTACCCTCTCACCAGGTTTTACCATGACTTGTTCTACTGCACCCTCTTTTGGGGACTTCAAGATTCGCTGTTCGCGTAACTCAACAGTACCGCTCTCATTAATTGTGGTTTCAACATTACCTCGCTCCACGGTTAACAAGCGTACTGCTAATGGTTCGGGAGGTTGATTTAGAGCTAAAAAGTAGGTTAGCCAACCGCCAGCACCAGCTAAAGCCAAAACTCCTGACCAGGCTAGCCATCGACTTGGGATATTAAATTTAGCTTTTTCATATTTCCAGTTCATGACAACTCGATCCAGTGAGTTTGCAGTTGATTGCAAGTGAGGCTTTCACCGCAGATTAATGTTGGTTGAAGAATCTCATAGCGAGAGATCGAACACGATAAGGCGACTGTTGTCCAAAACGCGGCAAAAATTTGAACTGAGATAATTTCGTAGACCAGAGTAATAATCAAGCCACCAGAAAGCGGGCCAGGCGATGACCATGAAACTTGCTCCCGCTTGACGCATTCGTTCCAGTTCGCGGATGGCGATCTCGTCATTCAGTGGCGCTCCCCAGTATTGACCCTCATGTTCTAAAAAGGGTAGAGCATCGAATTGCGGCAGAATCTCGCAGCCCAATTGATTTTCATCGACCAAAATCAAACGCTTCCCGGCGGGAATCACAGATGTAATTTCCTGCATCGCAATTCGCAGGCGTTCTGACCAGCTCAAATTAAGTTCAGGTATCAATTCAGACGTGAACTGACTGCGACGCATACTTATATGCAACAGGCGCTCTGCTAGCCACTGACGATAAGATGCATCCTCTGCACGTGGCGACTTTAACAAATAAGCGATCGCATCAGTACGTTCTGCGATCACACCAAGTGGGCCTGTTCCTCCAAGACTAAAATTAATTTGGGAATCTTGTTCAATGTGATATCGGACTTGGGCTAATTGTTTAGCAATAAAGAAGAGATCGAATTGCGCCGCCATACGTAAGTATAAGTTCAAATCAAGCATATACTTCGAGTGCGGTGCGTCGATTCCCCCAACCATTGCCAGGGCATTAGCGCGAAACACGATCGCTGAACATAGCAAAATCCATTTCCGCCCATCAGCAATTTGGTGGATGAACTCTAGACCATCAATTGACCCTTCTGGAAAGTTATCTGAAAGCTCTCTGCCTGTCATATGCACTGGAACACCATTAGTGTCGATAATTTCAGCTTGCGCAACCGAAAAACCAGCATCTGGATGGTTGTCTAATGCTAAAACAGATTCATGGATGAAGTTGGGCAGCAGAATGTCATCGTCCGACAAGAGAGCTAGATAGGGACTAGAATTTACCTCAATAGCTCGCTGCCAATTGCGAAACATTCCAATATTCGTTTCGTTGCGTATATAAGTGATGCGCGAATCCGCAAATGAACATACAACTGCCTCTGTATCATCGCTAGAAGCATTATCTAAGACAAGAACTTGAAAATCTGGATAGTCTTGTGCCAATGCGCTCTGCAAGCTAGTTTTTAATAACTCCGAGCGATTGTAAGTTGGAATTACAATGCTAACTTTGGTTTTAAGTGCCATGTTTTTATAATTACCGCCTTTTTAACTAAAAATTTTTAAATATAGCAAGGGACTGGGGACTGGGGATTGGGTGAAAAGTCTTGTTGTGTCTAAGTTTTATCATCTGTTAATCTCCTAACCACGAAGGCTTGTGCTATAAAATTAAACAGACATACGTAAATCAAAGACAACTAAGCGCTCATTATCTAAAACACAGCGAAACTTAGTACGTAAATAGCAAGCGAACTCAGCATAATAATCAAACCACCAGAAAGCTGGCCATCCAAACACGATGAAACTTGCTCCTTTCCGGTACAGTCGTTCAAACTCCTTAATGGCAATGGCATCATCTTTTGGCGCTCCCCAATACATCCCATCTTTTTCTAGAAAGGGAATTGATTGGCATTTGTCCAGAAGCTGACCAGATCCCCATTCGTTCATGTCAACTAAAATGTACCCTTGCCCGATTGGAATTAAGGGAGTTAGTTCCGGCTCCAACGCGCCCAGACGTTGGATAAACTCATACTCAGAACCCTTCCAACGCTCAAAAGCATCTTCGATTTGAATGTCGTGCTTGTGTAAAGACTCGCACAAAGCTTTTATATGATTGTGATATTGGCTAAGTTGCCAACTATAAGTAAGCTTGCTAGTGCCATTATCACCATGAATCCGATATAGGGCTTGGTACTCAGCAATGCGCTTGATGCTACCGAAAAAAGGAGACAAAAAAGTTAAGTACGCATCAGCGTTAAGAGAGTAGTAAATATCGTGCAGGGGAAAAATTTTCTCTAAATAGCTACGCGACCAGGCATTGCCGCTCGTGGGTGAGAAGACATAGCTTTCAATGCTACCTTGGAGATGCGCCTCGCGTAAATCTCCTTCTGGCAGAGGTCGATCGGGAATCAATTTTCCCAATGGCTTACCATCAGCATCTATTGCGGATAAAGGCCAGTGTACCTGTACTATATTCGGATCGCCCAGCAGTTCAACGGCTCTGGCGATCGCATCAGGCAGCAAAACATCATCTGCATCTAAAAAACAGACAACCTCACCACGGCTTGCGGCAAAACCGACGTTGAATGCAGAACCCTGTCCGCCATTTTCTTTTAGCAGAGGGATAATCTCTTCCCCATAATTGGCAATGATTTGCTGTGAGTCGTCTGTTGAACCATCATCAACCACAATCACTTCTAAAGGCTGATAGTTTTGATTGAGAGCGCTATCAATTGCCTCCTTCAGAAAACGTTCATAGTTGTAGTTGGTGATGACAATACTGGCTAGAGGCTTGTTCATGAGCGTAGGTCAAATACAATCAGATGGTCATTTTGTAATACACAGGGAAACTTTTGCCGTAAATATTCATCAAATCCGGTGTAGTATTCCAGCCACCAAAAGGTGTGCCACAAGAAAACGATCGCACTAGCACCAGTTTGGTATAGGCGATCGAATTCTCGAATAGCTGTGTCGTCATCTACTGGACGTCCCCAATACCAACCATCGCGTTCAGTAAAGGGGATTGTTTGAAAACCTTTGATGATTTCGTTACCGTTCAGGCGGTCTTCATCGACCAAGATAAAAGATTCCTGTGGCGATATCAGAGTTTTGAGTTTTTCTCTTACCTCGTACAGATGACCAATGTGATTTCGCTCTATGGCAAAACTTAAGTCTCCGTACAGTGAAACCAAGTTCCATTTTTTTTGAATACGCTCGAGGCTCTTGGCGGATTGTTCAAGATCCCATCTCATGAAAAAATAATCGAGGTCTTCTGGATGAGGAGGATAAGGGTGCCAGAAATGAACAACAGATTTCGGCTCAAAGACAACTGGAATTTTGGCATTATATAAAGCCAAACTAGAATCGAAATGATCTAGAAAAATAACATCTTCATCGAAAGGAGAGACTCGATCAAAAACACTTCGACGGTAGAGCCGACAGTGAGCCTCTCCAGCTAACTGTATCGTCCGGCGATAAGTTCCGCGATCGAGTTGCTGCTCGCTCGTGGCTGGAAGGACTTCCCATTTAACGCCGTTAGCTGTTTGTACTGACCGAACCTCGCCCTGGTTTGGGTCCCAATGAACGTTTGTCGCTCCTAAAGGCCCCTCAATAATCCGGGGCACAGCTACATCAGCTGGTTGTTCTTCGCAGGCAGCGATCAGATGGGATAACCAACCTTCCTCAACAAGAACATCATTCTCAACGAAGCACAAAAAATCATCGTTAGCTTCCTGAATTACCAAGTTTCTTAATTGGTTGGGCTGCAAATAACAATCTTTGTAAATGACTTTGACATTACTGCGACCTTCTAATACCTGTTCCATCTGCTGCCAATACACTTTCGGAGTATTGCAGTTTACTACAATCAGGTTAAACGGGATGTGGGTGTAGTTGAAAATTCGCTGTAAAGATTCAGCTGCTAAGGTAAATTGTTCGCGAGGAAAGAATCCGATAGTTACTGTTGGCATAATATATCTCCTATACTCAATGACAGTTAATTCATTGCCGCCTCTAGCAGAGACGAAAGAACTTTATCTGAGTCAAAATATTCCTCTGCTAACCTGCGTGCTGCATACTTGTGTCGCTCGTAGTCAGCGTTGATGGCTTCTACACCTTTGACTACCTCCTGTTGGTCGCAAAAAGTTAAAATCCCTTCTTCGATCGGCAACCAATCGCTTAAACCTGTGTCTTGAACTAGAATTGGCTTACCGGAAGCGAGATAACAAACGCTGCGATCGCTAAACCAGCCACCTTTGGTAGCAACATAACCCTGTTTTGCGACTCCAAACTCAGCGCGGGATGCTTGGACAAATTTCTGGTAAGATTCTGGTGTAAAGGAGGCAATCCATCCGGGAATCACCTCCCAGCCATACTGTGATAGTTCATCGGGAAAGCCACCGCTTAAGGCAATCCGAAATTGCTGTTTGGTAAGTTGCGGTATATCTATAAATTTTAAGAACTCTTTATCCTTATTGCCGTAGGTGACTCCTTCGTATACCACCTCTCGATAACTGTGCCACTGCATAATCGAACTGAAGTGAGTGGTATGATTGTCTTCAATTACTGGCCAGTAAGGCAGTGCTACTGGAGGTAATGTCTTTTGCCAATGCCTACCGTTTGTGGGAATAAGACAGTCCTCAGCACCAATGCGTTGCCCAATCGTGAAGAGGCGATCGCAACGTTCAATTGTCTCTACTAATTCCGAATTACCGCTAGCAATCTTAATCTGCGTAAAACCTGGATCGGCGTCAATGTAGATGCGGCGCTGCGGCCATCCATACTCATCTCTCCAAACAGAAAGTGGAGAGCCACGAACAATCATTAAATCAGCTTGGGAACAAACATCGTTAAACTCGTCAACTGCCATCCCTATTGAGCGAGAGCCAGCGCGGTAAATCCATTGGTTTGCAAAGCCAAGCGGTTCCAGGCAGTTTGTCACATAATTGCTGGGATAGTCTAACTCGGTTGTGAATTCTTCAGTCTGCCAGTTATAAACCCACGACTCTAACCCGCATTCTTCTAAGTAGAAGATATCATGTCCAAGCGCACGCAGACCCAGGAGGTATTGCAGGTCAGACCAGGCGTTGCCTCCTATGGGAAACCGACCAATAGCACTAGCAAAAATAATAATCATCCTATTTTAAATTTGTTATATGTTTTCATTAGATTTATTAGCTGATGATTTTTCCTTCTCCATAGCCAGTCAGGCTCGAAATTGAGATAGATGGGCTGTGTTCTTGCTTAAAACTGTTTCCAGTAGTCGAGGTAGCACCACTTTGTAACTAAAGAATTGTTCGGCTAATTCCCTTGCTGCCTGACAGTGAGCTAGATAATTTGTATTGACGCGCTCGATGCAATCTACCGCTTCCTCCAAAGATGAAAACGCCAACACACCTTGCCCCGTTGGCAGCCAATCGCTAAATCCGGTATCTTGTAAGATGGCGGGACGACCAGCAGCGAGATAACAAACACTGCGATCGCTAAACCAACCGCTACGGGTTTTGACATAAGCTTGTTTGGCAACGCTAAATTCTCCACGGGAGCCAGTCAGGTAAGTTATGTAGGTTGACAGACTAGCGCTAATTTTTTTGCCATCTCGAACTAACCAACCTGCTGCCTTTAAAGATTTCGTAACCTCTGCTATTTCTGCGTCCTTGCCAGCAAGAGCAAGTTCGAGTTTCTGCGAACAGTGGCTAGGGAGTTCCAGCAAACGCATGAATTCTCGATCTTTCTGCCCATAATCCTCACCTTTGTAAGTCACACCTCCATAAGCATTCCAATTGGCAATTGTCGTGAATGGTAAATCTGCGCGTTCTTCGCCACTATCTTCGGGAATAAGTATCGAACTTTTCCATATCTCTGGTACAACAGGCGGTACGGTAGGGAGCCATTCAATTCCATCACTCGGTATGCCGCAATCGGGTTGTCCAATATTAACGCCATAACTAAAGTAGGCGTGATAATCGTTACGACCCTCGGCAGCGAACGTCCCAATCTGGGTAAAGAATGGGTCCATATCGATTAATACTCGATGTTTGCATAAAAGAAATTCAGATAACCAGCAAACTCCACCGATATTTAATAACAGATCCGCCATCCTGAGCATCTGCTTTATTTCTTGCCAATCTGCACCGTAGACATCTCCTGTATCCCGATTTACATAGCAGACTGTGGCATTCACGCCATAACTATGTATTAGCGTTTGGACTGCGTGAAGTCCAAAGCCTGGATCATCAGTGTAATTGTGGGCGATGGGATTATAGCAAGACCCAGCCCAGCCGCTTTCCTCCAGGTATAAGACTTCATGTCCCAAATGATGTAGCCCTAAAACATAGTGAAAGTAGGCTAAGAGATTGCCAGCTACTGGATGTCGAATCATATATCCGCAAACAACAATGCGTGCCATGCTTAGAACCCCGCTCGTTCCATGAGACTGCCAATCACTTTCTCTGCGGCAAAGTACTCTGAGGCAATTTCGCGGGCTGCCCGACAATTGCCTTCGTAGTCGCTTTCGATCGCGTCTACTGCTGCGAGAATATCTTCCATAGTGTTGAATGCAAATAATCCCTTCCCTGTAGGCAAGAACTTGCTAAATCCTGTTTCTTGTGTTATTACAGGACGACCTGCTGCCAGATAGCAGGCAGAGCGATCGCTGAACCAGCCAGTGCGAGGACGAACATACTGATCCTTTGTCACAGTGAACTCGCCTAGAGAGGCACAAATATAGTTACGATAGGCGATCGGATCGGATAATGCCCTAGCACAAACAATCCGCCAACCGTGATTAATCATTTCAGCTTCCTCTTGAGCATTAATACCTTCAAGAGCAAGCTCAAGCGGTAGCAAAGATTTTGTTGGAAGGTCTATGAAACGCCGGAATTCTCGGTCTTTGCGCCAGTAATACTTCTCCCCCTGCCAAAGGATATCATTGTCCCAATGCTCCCAGTTTGAGATAGTTGTCAGAGCTGAGTCCAAAATTGGTGGACTATCGGTAAACCACCAATCGAGGCAAACTGGCGGTCGCGTAGGATGCCACTGGTATCGATCGACGGGTACAAGACAGTCGGGCGCTTCAAGATTCTCGCCATAGGTGAATAAGTAATTGTAAGCATCAAGTTGCTCAATCTTTTGAGCGTCATTCTCAGCTACTTTAATCTGATCGACCATCGGATCGGTTTGTAAATATATAAGACAGGCTATATCGTCGTGCTCACTACGTAGGGGATGGTATCCACATAGATTGATGACTGCATCCGCTTCCTTGTATAATTTTGCCAATCCCATTAAGTCACGTGCTCCCAGGGTTGCATCTCGCACTCCTGGAGGACGGAAAATCCAACGATCGCCCAAACCGATACTATTCATGTATTGGGCAAGATAGCGCACATTTGCTGAATATTCTGATGTATGCCAGCAGAAGGTAATGGGATCTAATAGTTCGCTATCAGTATCCTCGACGTACCAGACATCGAAACCTAATCGCCGCAAGCCTGCTAGATAGTGGAGCACTTGCCAAGTCATGCCTCCAAATGGGAAGGATGCTAGCATTCCCCAGACGACGACTATTCCCCGATTAGCAGGCGGATAGTCAAAAGAAAGGATCATTGGGTTCACTCCATCGATCGTTGAAATTTAAGAGCATAGTTGAGGATGCCATTCAAAGTTTGTTTAGCTTCAAAATATGTTTCAG
This sequence comes from Nostoc sp. DedSLP04, assembly GCF_034530775.1. Classification (NCBI taxonomy): domain Bacteria; kingdom Bacillati; phylum Cyanobacteriota; class Cyanophyceae; order Nostocales; family Nostocaceae; genus Nostoc; species Nostoc sp. DedSLP04. The sequence continues at coordinate 64,323 of NZ_JAVRCL010000005.1, forward strand.
CAATTTCCCTTGCTGCTCGACAGTGCTTTTCATAATTGGTATTTATTGTTGCTAAAGCATCAGCTGCTTCACTAAGCGTCGAGAACCGGAACATCCCCTCGCCATTAGGTAGGAAGGAACTCGGCCCAGTATGTTGAACAACAACAGGTTTCCCGCTTGCTAAATAGCAGAGGGTGCGATCGCTAATCCAGGCATTTTGAAACTTCATGCATGAAGGTTTAGCGCAACTAAACTCTCCTCGCGACATTTGGATGTAAGATTGATACCTATCTGGACTGCTAGCCATTTTGTAGGCATGACCCACCCGCCAACCATAGCTCTCCAGCACTTCTCGATCCTCTGCATCTCCTTTATAATCAGTAACATCAGACGGTACGGTATTGTTAGCTTGCCAGCTTTGCTCTTTTCTGCTTTGGTCATCTTCCACGTCTCCCTCACCCAGGCACAGCGCCAGCTCAAGCACTTGGTCGGTTAAGCGCGGTAGTTCCACAAATTGCATGAAGGAAACTCGCTTGTTGTTCTCGTAGCAGATATCCTGCCCGTCCGTAATCCATTCCCCTTTGCCACCATTGCCCCACCAACCGGAGACAGTCGTAAATGCTTCGCTGTTGGGATTGTAAACGTATGGCCACAATTCAAGACATACTGGTGGTCGAATTCGCATCCAAGTCAAACCACAATCCGAAAACTTAGCGCTAGGTGTGCCGACAGTTTCACCAGTACTAAAGTAATAATCGTGTGGGGGTACGACGAGCTGTCCAACTGTTATCCAAAATTGTAATAAACCTGGATCGATATCTATTAAAGCAGTCCGTCGAAAACATGAAAGCAAAGCTGGATGAATACCATAGTAAAAATTTAGTAAAAGGTCTGCTTGCCGAAAGATTGCCTGTGCCTTTGATGACCAAACTCCGACGTATTCATACTCGCTGCCACGATCCGATATCGCCTTCTGGTCTGAATAAAGGATGACCTTTCCACTCAGTCCATAGCGTTCCATACGTTGATAAAACGTAGAAAGCATAAGTTTATCCTGCTCTCGATCGCCGCTGCTGTGGAAGCGCTCTAGCCAATACACCTCACATCCCAACTGGCGCAGCCCCTGCACATATTGCATATAAACCCAGAAATGACCCCCTCCTTCTGGAAAGGTCACGACGTTTGATGGGGAGATGACAACGACAGACATAATACTTCCCTCCCAACTAAGCTGATAGGTTTGCTAGAAAATTGGCGAGTTCTCGAAAGCCTATAAGTTGGATCTGGAGTTCTGTGAGCTTGCTTCTGATGATTGGGCTGCAAAGCGTTTGTAATTCCGTTTCTCGCTCGATCGCATAGGTTGATGAAAACTCTGGATCGACGTAACCTGGATGGCAGCTCAATTCAGTAAACCCTTCCTGAACTTCGGTTTCTAGCATTTGGACTAAATTTTCCACACTAATCTGCTCCAGGTGCGTCTCTCCATCCCATTGCCCATAAAAGCTGGGGAAATAACGAACCGGAGAGTGTTCTCTTAGTGGCAATCGATATTGCTGCGCCAAATTAAGGAAGTGGGGCAGTAATTGAGGAGAGCGATGGATGTTATGATGCGAGTCAAGATGAGTCGGTAGACGCCCTGTTAGCTCTTGAAAGCGTTCCAATTGGCGATTTAGTTCGGCACGGCATCGATCCAAAGTCGTGAGATCGAGTGCTAATTCTCCATCCTCGGTTGTGATATTTATATGCAAACCAACGCTCAGTTCGGGTAGTTTACGGCTTAAGATAGCTGCTTCCTCACTCGCTGGCATATTCACCATTAAGCTCGTGCTAGTTAGGACTCCCTTACAGTGGGCTTCAACAATGCCACTGTTAATTCCTTGACTAGCACCAAAATCATCTCCATTAACAATGCAATACTTCATGGATCAAACTCTTTAAACAGAAATCTTGCTAGTTTTCTAACCACCTGTTTGCGAATTCACGATCGCAGATCGCATGGTTGAGTTGAGCCGAAGTGTAATTTATACAGCTTCTTGTAATAACCATTTACCGCTAGCAACTCCTCGTGAGTTCCCATCTCTACTACTTTCCCCCGATCCAAAACTACGATTCGGTCAGCTCGTTGAATTGTCGAGAGGCGATGGGCAATGATAAACGTAGTCCGTCCTGCCATCAGTCGCTCTAATGCCTCCAGCAGCAGAAACTCTGTTTGAGCATCTAGGGCGGAGGTGGGTTCATCCAGAATTAGCACTGGAGCATCCTTGAGCAGGGCGCGGGCGATCGCTAACCGTTGTTTCTCGCCTCCTGAAAGTGTCGCTCCGCGTTCACCAATTACCGTGTCATAACCTTGAGGTAATCGTTGAATAAAGCTGTCAGCATTGGCAACTTGAGCGGCTTTGACGATCGCTTCCCGGCTAGCATTAAAGCAGCCATAGGCAATGTTCTCAGCAATAGTTATCGGCAGTAAAAACGGCTCTTGCAGTACCAGGGCAATCTGCTCGCGCAAGTTTTTGACTGGCACGCTTTGGACATCCACCCCATCAAAGAGGACTCGTCCCTGCCAAGGATCAAAAAACCGGAGAATCAGGGAGACTAGGGTAGTTTTGCCAGCACCCGTTGCGCCTACGAGTGCGATCGTTTCTCCCGGTCGCGCTTCTAGGGTAATTTCTTGAAGGACGGGATAGTTCGGTTCGTAACCGAAGGTGACTTTCTCCAAACACACGTGTCCGCGTCCTCCTGCCCCATGAGTAGGCAATTGTCTGGTGCTAGGGGCATCCTGCACACCATCTTGAGCATCCAAAACCTCTAACACTCTCCTAGCGCTAGCAGCTGCCGCCGCAAAACTCGACGACATATAAGCTAGAGTTGCCATCGGCACGTACAAGGAGGCGAGATAAGAGAGGAAGACCAGTAAAGAACCAATTGAGAGCGATCCATCCAAAACCTGGAAGCCACCATAAGCCATGATTGCTGCTGTTCCAACTGCGGTTACGGCACCCACCCCAACTTTGAATTGCATTTGGGCAAGGATAGAGCGTACATAAGCTTGCAGGGCTTTTTGAGACAGGTAGCGAAAGCGCTGATCTTCGTATGCTTCACGTCCGAATGCTTGAATAATCGGTATTGCTGTCAAGGTTTGCTCGCTGAGTGCGACGATCTCACCTTCAAATTGTTGATACTGATAGGTTCGTTCAGTCATGGGCTGGTTAAAGACCCAAATTAGTAAGACTATTAAAGGAGCGATCGTCAGCGAGAGCAGTGAAAGCAGTTGATTAATCTGCCACATCACGCCGAACATTGCGACCAAATTCACCAGAGAAGTAAGCACGGGCAGAAAAACCCCCATTGCCAGATTCTGAATACAGATGCTGTCAGTCATTACCCGCCTGACCAGATCGCCGGCGCGCTGTTGGTTGTGGAATCTCAAAGAAAGATGCTGTAAGCGATCGAATAGTGCTGCTCCCAAGTCATAAACCATCTGGCTGCCAACACCAGCTCCAACATATTCCTGTATCAGCCGAACTCCCTCACTGGATAAAAATAAAACGATTGTGGCAGCTGCTAACCAACCGAGCAACTGCATATCGGATTCACTACCAGGCAAGGTTTTGAGCCAAACAACGTTATTTGGTAGCGATTGATTGTTCAAGACGCAATCAACGATCAACTTCAAAGGCCAGGGTTTGAGTACATTTAGCCCGACATTAATCAGCATTAGCAGCATGACAAAGGTGAGTTTGCGCCAACGAACCAGGGCGTAACGCGCCAGTCGCAGCCACCACAGTTTCATAGAACGGCCTCCTGCGGCGGTTTGGAAAACTGCAAGGAGTGCAAACGCTGGTAGAAACCACCGATAGCCAGCAACTCTTGATGCGTTCCCATTTCCACAACCTTTCCCTGCTCCAGAACTACAATCCGATCTGCTCGTTGAATCGTGGAAAGTCGATGGGCAATGATAAATGTAGTCCGACCTTCGATCAGGCGATCTAAAGCTTCTAGGAGTAAATTCTCAGTCTGGGCATCCAGGGCAGAAGTGGGTTCATCGAGAATCAGTACTGGCGCATCCTTGAGCAGGGCGCGGGCGATCGCTATTCGCTGTCTCTGTCCCCCAGAGAGGAGCGCTCCTCTTTCACCGATCGGGGTATCATACCCTTGGGGCAACTGTTGGATGAAGTCGTCTGCCTTAGCCGCTTTGGCTGCTGCGACAATCTTCTCTAGGCTTGCTTCTGGACATCCGTAGGCAATGTTCTCTGCCACCGAGAGCGGCAGTAAAAACGGCTCTTGCAGCACCAGGGCAATTCGCTCGCGCAAGCTTTTGAGTTGCACATCTCGGACATCCACCCCATCAAAGAGGACTCGTCCCTGCCAGGGGTCAAAAAAGCGGGGAATCAGGGAAACCAGCGTACTCTTACCAGCACCTGTCGCGCCTACGAGTGCGATCGTTTCTCCCGATCGCGCTTCTAGGGTAATTTCTTGGAGGACGGGATAGTTCGGTTCGTAACCGAAGCTAACTTTCTCTAAACATACGTGTCCGCGTCCTTCTGTTGGACGAGCTGGCAATGGTCTAGCACCAGGGGCATCCTGCACTCCATCTTCAGCATCCAAAACCTCTAAAACTCTATCTATATTGGCATCTACAGACTTCAGGCTCCCGTAGATGCCAAATAGACCCTTAAATGCTCCTTGTATAGATTGTAGGTATGCTAAAAAGACAAGCAAGCTACCGATACTCATAGCCCCCAATAACACCTGCTGCCCGCCCACATACAGAACGATCGCAGTACCAATCGTTGTCACAGTACCATTGGCCACACCGTAAACACTCTTGAGCAGAGTTTCGCGTTGTGAGAGAACAACTGCGTCTGCCGCTAAATGCTCAAACTGCTGGGTATTGTAACTCTCTCTACCAAATGCCTGAATCATCGGGATTGCTGTTACCGTTTGGTGGACAAAACTGGTGAGGCGGGACTGGGCTTCCCGGTTAAGTTTTGTCCGGCGCTTGAGTCGGGAACCAAAAACAAGGGCTGAACCGCCCATTATTGGGGCTACGAAAAGCGAAAGCAGCGTTAGTAGAGGACTTAGATTCCAGGCGACGAGGCTAATAGTTGCTAGCGTCAGCAGGTATTGCACAGGTGAAATCAGCAAAGCACCGCTTAAGGTATAAACGCAATAGGTATCTCCGGCTAGACGGCTGAGGGAATCACCCACAGTCCGTTGGCTATGGAACAACAGTGAAAGGCGTTGCAAACGATAGAACAGTCTTTGGGCTAGTTCGTAGACCATACCTTGCCCAGCAGCGCTCCAGGCCCAGCTAAGGCTAGTTTCCAAGGTAGCGTTTAAAGCATAAAGTCCAAGACTACAAACAGCGGCGACAACAACCAGCAACGCTGGTGTGAGCGCCAAGTTAAAAGTCTCCAGGAATGAGCGAACCAGGGGGGGGATGACTGCCTGACCGAAAGCATAATCCACCAAGATTTTCATTGGCCAAGGTTGAAGTGTGGCGGTGGCACAAGTGCCAGCCGTGAGACCGAGGATTGCGATTAAGGTACGCCACTGGCGCAGCGGATATCGGAGCATCTGCCCGTATCGATGCATTATTAATTCGATCTCTTGCCTCACTTGCAGATTTACCTCTCGTCTGGTCATTTGCTTACTGGAGTACCAAGACGTTTGTCATGGCTGTAATATTACACTTTCTGCGACAGACTGGTTGTTGGTGGTTTGTATTGGCAGCAAGTAAACTCTTTTAGCAACAATCTCCAGTACTTGGTAAAGAATACGTCCCAACTGGAAGTTCTGATATAAAATGACAATGGTGTTTAATATACTTAGTGAAATTGTAAGTTTTGCTACTTCTGGCATTTCCAGAACGATCGCCACAATTGCCAAGAGACAATAGCCAACCATCGCCATCATGGCTAACTGTGACATTCTCAAGGCACACCGCACCCGCAAAACTCTTTTGTTACCTCCATGATTTTCAGCACATACTTTCAGCTGAATTTTTGACCAAATCCCCTGGTAAATCTCTAAATCCCAGTCGCTCCAGCCTCGATCCATCGCAATGAAATACTTGCAAGGCAAGAGTAAATCCATCACTTTTTGCAGCAGATTCTCCTTCTCTATTCCTGCATCTGTCCAATAGGACAACTCATAGGCGCGATCGCGCCAGGAAATATTTACTTTGTGCGCTGGCGAATCAAATTGAATTAAATCTGCTTGAGTTAGTGTTTGAGTCATTTTTTTTAATGCTTCTATTTTTATTTACAGTTCATCAAACTTTATCGGCTCGGCTTTCTTAAGTTCTTTGATTCGCCATTTATAGCGTTCTATACTACGTACAAGCGGCCCCAGGTAAATCAGTAGTGCCACCAGCAACCGTGCCCTTCTTTTGAGAAAGCGAGAGTCAATCCGCGCTTGTATAGCACCAGCTACACACCAGCTAAAAGAGATAAGGAACATTGCTGCACCCAACCAGGGGCGATCGCCAGATAAAAGCGCAGACACCAAGAGGATAAAAGCTGCGACATTCCACTCCAGTGTCAGTGGCAGGTAAGAAATCAGAGACGAGGAAGGCTCGTACAAGGTTTGAAACAGACCGCGACCAAACACCCCAGAGTAGATAATTGGTTGACCAATACGAAGAAATGCCGATAAATCTCCATAGATTCTCCCCAACCAAGAAGGCTGTCCCAGAAGGTTAAAGCGGTAGGGATGCTGAAAATAAACGAGCGCTTCTGCCTTGCCATAACCTTGCTGCTGTTTGAGATAGGCTGCTACTGTATTTCGGCGAAAATGCCATACGATTGCCGTTGGGCTAAAACCAATGGTGTAACCTCGATCTTGCAGTCGCCAGCAGATATCGACATCATCCCCAGCAGTACGAAATATCGGGTTGAAGCCGTTAATTTCTTGTAGAACCTCCCGACGAAAAGCCATGTTACAGCCAGCAATATGTTCGGCTACTTCATCACTCAAAAGTATGTGGGTAGGTACGCCAGGTGAGACAGCAACGCAGGCGGGAACAAGAGAGTCTTCCGGGGGAGATAAGTTTGGCCCGCCTACGGCAGCTACACCAGAGGAGAGATTGGCGACCAGATAGGTGAGCCAGTCTGGATCTGCCATACAATCAGAATCGGTATAGGCGACAATCTCGCCAGTTGCGGCGGTCATACCAACGTTGCGGGCGACGCTTAGTCCTTTATTTTCTTGGCTAATTAGCCGTACATAGTCGTAACGCTGAGTAATTTCTAAAGTGCGATCGCTCGATCCATCATTAACTACAATGACTTCATAGTTGGGATAGTTGAGTTCTTTGAGAGAAGCTAGACAACTATCCATCGTGCGTTCAGCATTGTAAGCGCAGACAATCACTGAGACTTTCGGATACTCAGGTAGCGCTGGCGGTAGAGGCGCTGTGTAATACTGCTGAACTGTCTCAAAGGCAGGCTTTTTGAGCCGTTCGGCGTCAACTAGACCAAAAGCCCAGTCCTGTATGGCATATCCGCCGGTAAACCATTCATCCGTCCAAGAAAATATTATTGTCCCGGCTGCTCCCATCTCAAAACTAGATGACAGCTTTTGAGAGAGAATTTCGGCTTGGGCTTGGGCTCCTTCACGCATTGAGTCAACGCCAAACTCACTCAGCACTAGAGGTTTATCCTCGGCTAGGTTATGGAGTCGTGAGAGGTAGCGGCGAAAATCTGTTTCCCGATGCAGGTAAACGTTAAAGCATGAGAAATCAGTAAAGTCAATATTTAAATACTCTGTAGAGGGGTAATTGGCATAGCTCACCAAACCTTCGGAATCGCAGTCTTTTGCTACCGCCATTAACTCTTTAATAAAAGCTCGAACTGGTTTTGCTCCATGCCATCGGACAATATCTGGAGGAATTTCATTGCCCACCAAATAGGCAAAGGTAGCGGGATGATTCCGGCAAACTTTAACTCCTTGAACAATGCAGTTACGGATTTCTGCTTTTACAGCAGAAGAGTTAAGGAAGGCAATATGCTGAGACCAAGGTATACCAATTAACAGCCTCAGACCAGAGATTGCAGCTAGATCCAACAGCCAATCAGGTGGAACAGTATAGGTACGCACACAGTTAGCCCCCATTTCTGCCATCATGGCGAAATCTTTTTCCACAACTGATTTTTCTGGAAAAGATTCACCGTGGCTACCAATGGAGAAAGGGCCGTAACTAACTCCTTTAAGAAAAAACTTTTTATCCTTAATAAAGAAAAACTTACCTTTTGCTGTGACTACCTCGCCTTGTGCAAGTGGTTCAGCACAGAAGCCAGAAGGTGTTGAAGTCAAGTTTCGCAAATTACCCCCGACAATTCCCTGCAAATTTATTTCCTTGTTACTGAAACGCTACGTCAATTGGCTCAAAAAAAGAAACACACATATACTTAGTTCAATGCATTGGCAGCATATTTTGCGTTAGTACCACCACAATCGCTATTAATTAACAACATTGCAATATTTAATACTGTGTCAGAAGTACGTTTGCGATCGCGTTTACGAAAATGTATGAATTAACGTATACTTTTAGTCCAGTTTTGTATCCAGTTGGTCGATCAAACTAGCAACGTTAGTTACTGAGTCAGTTCAAAAATGTGTAGTTGAATACATAGATTCAGGCTTCAATTTCAGCCAATGAACGAAATTTTGCTAAAAATTTTATACTACACATACTAACTCGGAAAAGAGTAGTTTAAAACTTGTTACTACTATCCTTCATAAAGCTGCTAGCTGCCGTATCTCATCAATATTTTAGGGGTGGGTAACAATAACGTTGCTAAAAGACTCTCTGGTACGGTGGGAGTTACTTTACAAGCACTATTAAGACAATCTACCAATAACTGACTGGCAGTGTAGTACTGCTTGAGTATTTCTTTGTGCTCCTCGCTGAACTGCCATTGATGACCAATGTTGCGACACTGAACTATCGTCAACCTCAAATTATTAGCCCAAGTTTGACCGTTAGCATTCCACCATTCTTTTAACTTTTCTCTGCCTTGAACTGGGGTTGGTAATTGTTCTTTGAGTTTTTGCAAAGAATGCTGTAACTCAGGGTGACAGACAAGAATTCGGTCATCAGAAAGAGCAAAGTTTAAAGCCAAAACTCGATCTAAAGTTGGCTCGTTAGAGAGGGCAACGCTTAAGTGAAGGGCACACTGAAGAGTTATATCTAGAGCTAAATCAGGGGTAAGATTGCTAGTAAGTCTGAGATCGATGCCAAGAGAAAAAGCCAAGTCATTAGTCAAGCTCAAATCGTCGAGAAGTTCTAGGGTTAGATAAAAGGCACGAATAGCTACTCTTTTATGAGTAGACTGAACTGAAAGAGACTTATGGTTAAGCCAGTTGAAGAAATTTTCTAATTGCCGATCGAAGGCGACAAGCCGATCGATATGTTGCTTCATTAATTGCAACAGACAAGTGGGATTATCTAACATCCCAACGGTTAGTAAAAAAATTTTGCGCCAACGTGGTTCAGTTAAATGACTAACCAGATCGATTAATTTTTTTTCTAATATTTGGGGGTTAGCCCTAGTAACAATATTTTTAGCTGTTAAATACTCCTGAAAAGCTATATGCGAAAACGAGTAAATTCCCTGCGCCTGCTCTATTAGTAATCCATGTGTCTCAAGCAATTTTAGCACTGCTTCACTGTTGAGTTGCAGCATACCAGGCTCAGTTTGGGCTATGGGTAAGTTACAGAGGTAGTCCGTAATGTATTGCTCGACAATACTTTGTGTGAAAAAGTAATGACCTTGTTTAAACGTACTAGCAGCAATTTGACTCAGCAGTTCAATCTTCTGAGCTAAAGACAAATGAAGATAAATTTCATCTCGTTTAATATTCCTCACTTTATCCCAGCGATTGAGCAAAATGTCCAATCCTTGTCTGTAAAATTCGACCCTTCTAATTGGAAAGTCCGAGCCAGCTTGAAACACACAACAAGCCAAATTAAGCAAAAGTGGTCTGACAGCTAGTTCTCGAATTTGTTGATTCTCTAATAACTGTAATTTTTGCACGAACTGACAAGCTAAGGCTTTTCCTTTTTCGATGGAATTTTTGCTAACGTTGACAAACCAATTTTGCACAAAAGCCTCAATTTGATAACAATTAAAATCAGCAATTTCAACATCGCTAAATTCTTCAAACTGATACTGTTGATAACCGATACGACATGTTAGAATTAATTTATTTTGGTAATAAGTTGCAGCAAAACTGCGAATTTTAGTTATGATTTTGGCGTTATCATCTTCTGGAATTTCATCTAAGCCATCCAGTAGAATTAATATTTTGCCACTAACTAGTAATGTTTGAATTTCTTGGTCTGAAGCACCGCAGTTGGCAAGCTCTTGACTAATATAGTTCAATAAACTGTAATTTCCGGATTCTCTAGCATCCTCGGCAAAGTTTTTCAAGCGAATAAAAATTGGTATCCGGTCTGATAGTAATTTGCCTTGATTGCATTGCATAGCAATATACTGTAAAAACGTGGTTTTACCAGACCCTGGTTTACCTAGTACCATGAGTTTGGGATAGGTGATAACTGCTTGGATTGCAGAAACTCGTTCTTGATAAAGTTGATTAAAAGCAAAACAGTCGAACTCTTCGGGAATGAAGCTTTGGAGATCGAGGATATCTACCCATCTTCGACTTGTAATATGATTCAGAATATTGGTGCTGACATAAATTTCTTCTAGTTGAATTGGTCGATCGATATCCAACAACCGCGTAGTGCCACATTGGGATTTAATCTTATCACTTAGACGCGATCGCAACATTTGCACTAAGCTTTCGGTATCTTGGCAGTTTTCCCATTCTTGGTTGTTTTCTGTCAGTAGCTTCTGATTGGGTAGTTCAGCAATATCTTGCCAATCTAAACCGAGTCGAAAGCATATTTCCATAAAGTTCTGACGCTCAATCGGCTTGCCTGTAAAAAATTTCCAGATTGGTTGCCGAGTCTCAAGTCCTATCTCGCTAGCTAAATATTCTTGCGTCCATTCTCTAATTTTAAAAGCCTTTTTTGCTTTCTCAATACCTACAATAGATGCTTTCAACGAACGTCGTGCCATAAACCAGTTTTTTAATCTCCAGTTATTAACTTAAGGAAATATTTAATTAATTAATTATTGATTCATAATTATGTCACTTTCATGTTTAAGTTTTATCAATTTTTTTTGATATATTTAAATAAAAAATTGTAACCAACGTAATCGATGTAGTTGCACTGATATTTATTAATACGATCGGTTTAATTACTGGCTTTTAAAACTAACTAATTTATTTCGGGGCTTTCTTCCCTCTTATGGCTTATATTTTACCTTTCTTTTGAAAAAAATGTTTTTTATGATTCGTGATTTTAAATACGAATTAAAACAATTTAATTGAAAGTAGGAAAAGTAGGAAAGGTAGGAAAAGTAGGATAGATATACAAATTCAAGCAAACTCATCTGATATAACTTATACGTTAAGTCATACATCCTCCTGAACGCGATCGCAAACAGATTTATTGGATTCATCCTTTATTTAGAAAAACCTTGCTATTAGGTATCCCAAAAGACAGTTGCTATTTTCTCCAGTACTGAATGTAAACTTTCAGATTATTTTCAGATTGCGATCGCCTTGATAAAATTATCAAAGTTTTACCTTAAAAAGCGACACCAAGGCCATCTTTAGCAGTGCTATCTGCGAAACTTTATGCCAAAAGGGGGAAGCAAAAAGTCCAAAAACCTCTCTTATCTGCATCTCTGCGATCTCAACGATCAGTTTTTAAGCGGACACGGTATCAACTAGCTACGCCTACGCAGGTATACTTTAAAAATTGTGAATTATACCACAATCTGAATAAAACAGTTGTGTTTGCTATTTCGAGTTGCTTAACCTAACTATGATAGAAGTTGCACTATAGGACTCATATTTGATTTCTGAAAAAACTCAGTACACCTTTATTCCTATCTTCCCAGTCCCCAGTCCCCGCTCCTTACGAGTAATCAGGAATCAAATAGGATTGCTATATTACCAGGAGAAAACATAACCTGGCAAATAAAACCTCTTTTCGTCAATTATGACCGAGAAATACTAAGATTTTAAATTTGGTGGCTTTTTTATAGATAATTATAGTGGGGAATTATCAGCTAAATCCGCTTACAAATAAAAAGCCATGAAAGAAAAACCTAAACAACAAATCCGTATATGGGCGATGTTGTGTCATCTCTCGGCTTTTCTAGGGTGGATATTATTGGGTTTTTTGGTATTTATTGGCATTCCTTTATATATACCTTTAAATATTTTGCCTCCATTCATAATTTGGCACTTTAAAAAATCTCAATATCCTTGGATTGATTTACAAGGTAAGGAATCCTTAAATTTTCAAATTTCTTTAACTTTTTATACTTTTATTGCGATTGCAATATCCTTAATTTTAGTAGTAACTAGCTTGAGTCTAGCAGTGACTACTAATGGTTCAATTAATCAAATAAAAAATACTTTAGATAATTTATTAATTATACTTATGTCATTAATTTTATTCAAACTGTTACTACAATCCTTTGTAGTGACTTTTGCTGCTGTTAAAGCTTACAATGGCGAGCATTATCGTTACCCCTTTACAATTAGAGTTTTACGATAAGCCTATCTGATAGTATACTAGATTCAAAAGAGCGATCGCTAGATATTATCAACTCAATATCAACCGCAAAGCAGGAGGAAAATATTGCCAATAAACTTTGATATAACTACATATTAGAGATAAATTATAAGTAAACAATAAGTTGCATAAATATGAGGATAAAAATTAGATGATTGGAGTTGCGATCGCCGGCACTGGATTTGGTCAAAAAGTCCATATACCCGGATTCCAAGCACATTCTCGGACTGAGGTAGTTGCTGTTTATCACCGCGATATAAATAAAGCCAAAGCCATAGCAGAATCTCATAATATTCGTCACGCTTTCGACTCACTTGCAGATATTGTGGCATTACCAGAAGTGCAAGCTGTCAGTATTTCGACACCGCCTTTTTTGCATTATGAAATGGCAAAAACTGTACTGCAAGCTGGCAAACATTTATTACTAGAAAAACCAACAGCTTTAAATGCATTTGAAGCGAAAGAACTTTATCAGTTAGCTAAAGCAAAAAGTGTCATTGCAACTGTAGACTTTGAATTTCGCTTTGTACCAGCATGGCAATTGTTTGCAGAATTATTGTCAGAAAAATATGTAGGTGAGTTACGCCTCATTAAAATTGATTGGTTAGGTTCTTCTCGTGCTGATGTTTCACGCCCTTGGAATTGGTATTCTGAGAAAGAGAAAGGAGGCGGTGCATTGGGATCTTTGGGTTCTCACGCCTTCGATTATATTCACTGGTTATTCGGACCAGTGCGTAGATTAAACGCTCATTTAACTACTGCTATTCCTACACGAGTTGACCCGATTAGCGGGGAATCTAAAGCAGTGAATACAGATGACAACTGTATATTAACGCTGGAATTAGCCAATGGTACACCTTGCCAACTTTCTATCAGTGCGGTTGTTCATGCAGCAAGAACGCATTGGGTAGAAGTATATGGCGATCGCGGTACATTAATTGTAGGCAGTGAAAATCAAAAAGATTATATACATGGTTTTCGTGTTTGGGGTTCCCAGCCAGGTAAATCTCTAACAGAAATAGAAATACCGAATCGGTTAATTTTTCCCAAAAATTATGCTGATGGCCGGATTTCAGCATTTATCCGCGTAGTAGACCAATGGGTGCAAGGAATTGACCGCAATCAGGAAATTACACCATCACTACGCGAAGGAATTTATTCTCAGCTGTTGATGGATTTATCTCATGAATCGCATCAAAAAGCAAGTTGGGTAGACGTACCCAGCTTGGAAAGATTTCTGAGTAACTAGAAAACAAATGAGCAAAACTCCCCGCATTCGTATCCCACCGGAAGTCAAAAAATATGTTTTTCAACGCGACCAATATCAATGCCGAAGCTGCGGTAAAACTAATGTAGAAACTAACCTCAGCATCGACCATATCATTCCCCTTGTCCGTGGGGGTCAAAATGATATCAGCAATTTACAAACCCTCTGTTTAACCTGTAATCAGCAGAAAACAGACAATATCGATCTCCGCTTCCGGCGATATTTTGAACTTTAGGTTACGATGGTATGAGCTATTAGTTTCTCCTCATTTCTATGCCTCAAAATCAAAATAGCAATTCCCTAATATTTCTCAATATTAGAACTACCCTTTTTTACTTCTTCACTATCATAGCTATTTTTGCAGTAGCCTTTCCCTGGTTATATGAGATTAAAACGAAAGCTGGGATCGATATATCACCTGGACGCCACGCAGGAACATTTTTTGAAAAACATACCCGTGGAATCTTTAAGTGTGAGTGGCTTTATCCCTACCATTGCGATCGCTCTCACGTTAGGTAATATCATTTCCGATTCAATACTTGTCATTGCGATCGCAACGTTCGCAAAGCGTCTCGTAGAGAAGAGAAGCAATCCCAACACCCTTGCGATTGCTTCTCTACACTTCGTTCCGTACCCTACGGGAACGCCAAGGCGAACGCAATGACATATCAAAACTAATTTCCCGGACATGGATTATATAATATCATGTCCAAGAAATCAAACTGAATAAAAATGTTCTTTCGTAGTAAAGACTTTAGTCCTGGCTTTGGGGACTGAAGTCCTCACTACAAACTGCTTATTATGGCTGAAGTTGACATCAATGTAGCGCTGTGAGTCCCTACATCTATTTCAACTGATTTGAGATCGAGCTAACATCAACGGCTAACTTTTTACCCAACTTGAGCAACTGAAGACACTGATTATCTGCTTCATTACCAAGGGCAGTTATACACACTGGTGCTATTTGACTTTGCAGACAACTAAAGTATAGTTCCTGCGATCGCTGTAGGGAAATATGAATATTTAGTTGATCCCCGACATCAATCAATCGCTCCAATAGTTGGATATCTGCATTAAAGCTATCATTGGCATCGTGCAACAATTGCCAGAGCGATCGCGCAATTAACTGTTCTAACATTTGCTTCCCGTCGGGAATATTCAGCCGACAACGCAGATGTTTTGCTTCAGTAGCGATCGCCTCTAATTCTAAGATGTGATTCCAACTTTTTTGGGGATCGGCAATCTCTTGCTCAAGCGATCGTAATGTCATCAAACAGCGATGCCCTAAAGCAATATCTGCTGCCACCTGCAATTCTTGCGGTACTGCGATTTCATCGCGATGAAACGCCATCAGCACACCGTAATTATCACGATAGGCTTGAGTATATAATTGTCCTAAACGTGCCAGTGTTTCCTGGCTCAACAACCGCATAATCCGGTGGCGTTCTTCAGCAAATAGATTTTGCAAGTTAAAAGCTTCTTTTCCAAATAGCTGTGTCATCGCCAAGATCGTATGAGCCGCACTAGCTTGTTTTAGCGCTCCAAACAGCTTTTCTTTTAATTTGCTGTAGTCACGCCGCCCAGTAAATTGTTGAATGCCACAGTGGAAATCCCAGCCTCCCAAATGTAGAACTGCAAATACCAAATGCTCACTTTCCCAAGTAATCTCTGATACTAGCTTTAAATTTCCCACAGCCAGAGTTAGCGATCCCATCCGTTGCAGTTGGTAATCTAGCTCATTGGCAGCATAGCAATAAACCCGCTTCTGGTAACGCTGAGACTGTTTGTCAGCAGCATCTTTTCTCGGTAGAGAATTATGTGTTTCTGCTGGTTTCTGATTGGTAAACAGGGAAGTAATGGCGTAATGGGCTGCAACTTGCTTAAAGCCAAGTTGGGCAGTTAACACTAGTTGCCGATAAATTTCCGCACCGTGTTTGAACTGATCCACATTACTGGGGGCTAAACCTAGATGTTTGACGAAGCCTTTTTCTAGCTGCACGCCGGCCACTTCCCCTGCCAATTCCAAAGCACGGGCGGCATAGCGCAGAATTTGTGTCCCTTCTGGACGGGAAATTTCTTCAAAAAACCAGCCACAACTAGTGAACATCAACAAAGCATGACGCTGCATTTCTAACAAGCGCAAAGCGTCTACTTGTTCGGCTGCGGTTAGTTTGTGAGTTTGATGACGGGCGAGAAAACGGTTGACATTGCCAGCAGAGCGATCGCGTATTACTTGGATATATTCATCTCGCGCTAGCCAGGGATCGCGAAATAACTGTCTACCATGTTCTGCATACACTTCAGTTAGCCGATCCCGCAGCCAATTTAGAGCATCCCGCAGTGGACGACGCCATTTCTGATGCCAAACTGAGCCTTCCCCACCGCAACCACAGTCATCCTCCCATCTGCCGACACCGTGGGCGCAACTCCAGGCTGTGACTGACTTTAATTCCACTTCCCAACTGGGAGAATTTAAGCTCAGGTAGTGGGCGAAGTTCGTCACCGTCCAACCCTGTTGAGGAAAGTCTTTGGTAAAGGCGTAGGCTAAAGTTTTCTCAGTTCCCTTTTTGTGATGTCCGAAGGTTTCTCCATCTGTCGCCACAGAAATCAACTGTGCCAGACGATGATCCCCACGTACTGCCGAACCAATACGTCCGGCAAAGTGACTGGAATTATAAACCACATCACTAAAACCCATATCCCGCGATATCGGCCCGTCGTAAAAGAAGATATCAATGTAGGGTAATTCTTCTGTACTACTATCGTTGGGGCTAGTGGCGATCGCCTCCGGCGGGGCGTAGCCCATCGCACTCAGAGGTGAAGATGAAGTGTCTAGTGTGGGCTTCAAATAACAACGGTAGGGACGGGTGGAATCAATCTGACTACCGCCGACTTCGATCCATTCAGGATGGGGACGATCTGGAGTCGGGAGGGGACGGCAACGCAGCGCTTGAGATGGTGCCAGGACAATGAAGCGAATACCTTCAGCAACAAGAGCTTCTAGGGTGGCGTAGTCTACAGCCGTTTCTGCTAACCACATCCCTTCGGGATCGCGGCCAAAGCGGGAGCGGAAGTCTTCTTTACCCCAGCGAATTTGGGTATATTTGTCGCGCTCGTTCGCCAGAGGCATGATGATGTGATTGTATACTTGCGCGATCGCATTGCCGTGACCATGCAAGCGTTGGCTACTCTTGGCATCCGCCTCTAAAATGCGCTGATAAACCTCCACATCGTAGCGTTCTAGCCACGACATCAGCGTTGGGCCAATATTAAAACTGAAATACTCGTAATTATTGACGATCCCCACCACTTCGCCTTGGTCATTTAAGACTCTGGCAAAGGCGTTTGGACGATAGCATTCCCAATGAATCCGCTCATTCCAATCATGGAAAGGTGCAGCGCTCGGTTGGCGTTCAATTGCGTCCAGATAAGGGTTTTCCCTTGGTGGCTGGTAAAAATGACCATGCACCGTCACATAAACACCATTAGCCTTTCTCAGGGGATCGGTTTCGTGAGCGTTTTTGGGATCTGAATGTAATGTTAACGTTGAGCCAGAGCTAGCTGGCATTTCAGCAGCAGAAGTCATGTATATTTATCCAAAACAAAAAACTTACAGTTGCACCGAAAACGTTGTGCGTAAACCTTTCTCCAATGGTTTGAGCGCAAAATCCGGTATAAACAACAACTATGAAATCTAACTAAATTTTTGACAAATCTTCCTCATTGTAGTGGCAAATCTGCGTTATCGCACAGCCCTTTCCCTAAAGGCTTAAATGTAATTAGCCATTGAACAAAGACTCAGTTAGGGGTTTCCTCGTTAGTAGCGCCAATTAAAATTTTAATTGTCTTTTAATATATTAAACCCCATTTTTGGTGTAATATTTTGGCTCAAATTCATAGTTTTGCAACAAAAGATTACGAAAACTCATTATATCGCAATTTTGCTTTACACAACATCTGCAACGGTGAACGGAAAACAGTACAATTTCTGAATTGCTCTACAGGCGGTTGAGAGTATCCTATGGGAGTGCTGAATGAAAGTGATTGTTAATTCAACACTCCAAATTTGAAACTTAGGATTGCTCGCTGTGAATGATACCCTCAACTTAAGACAACAAATGTCAACCAAAAACATTATTCTTTTCGCTTTACTTCTGTTTATCCCAGTTTCCTTAGCAGCCCACTTTCTGGAGTGGGGAGAATTGGCAGTTTTCATTACAGCCGGATTAGCCATTCTGCCCTTAGCAGCTTGGATGGGTACAGCGACAGAAGAAATTGCTGTCGTAGTTGGGCCATCGCTGGGGGGCTTGTTAAACGCCACCTTTGGCAATGCTACAGAATTAATTATTGCCCTAGTAGCGTTGAACGCTGGGTTAATAGATGTAGTCAAAGCTAGTATCACGGGATCGATTATTAGCAACTTACTACTAGTGATGGGTTTTTCCATGCTTTTGGGAGGACTGCGCTACAAAGAACAGACATTTCAGCCAATTGTGGCGCGGGTGAATGCTGCTTCGATGAATTTGGCAGTGATTGCGATTTTGATGCCAACAGCAATGAACTATACTTCTCAAGGAATTAACGAACAAACATTGCAAAATCTTTCTATTGCTGTTGCCGTAGTTTTAATCTTGGTTTACGCCCTAACGCTGCTATTTTCGATGAGAACCCACTCCTATTTATATGATGTGGGTGTTGCGGAAACAGAAGAAGAGGAGATTCCTCATAAAAAACCAAATATGATGTTGTGGGTTGGCGTGCTGCTAGTATGTACCTTACTAGTAGCACTTGAGTCAGAAATGTTGGTCGATTCTCTGGAAGTGGCTACATCTCAGCTAGGTTTAACGGCGCTGTTTACAGGGGTGATATTAGTTCCCATCGTCGGTAACGCGGCAGAACACGCTACAGCAGTCACCGTGGCGATGAAAGACAAGATGGATCTTTCTCTTTCGGTAGCTGTGGGATCGAGTATGCAGATTGCCTTATTTGTTGCACCCGTGTTAGTTATAGCAGGGCGGGTATTGGGGCAACCAATGGATTTGGATTTCAAACCCTTTGAATTAGTCGCTGTAGTTGTGTCAGTGTTGATTGCCAACAGTATTAGTTCCGACGGAAAGTCTAATTGGCTGGAAGGCACTTTGTTATTAGCTGCTTATACAGTGTTGGGGTTCGCCTTTTACTTCCATCCAGTTATGGAAGGTATGGGGTAGTTAGCAGGGCGGAAGTTAGAAAGAGGAAAAGGGGCAGGGGGCAGGGAGCAGGGGGAAACCCTATAAATAAATTTACTTTCTCTGTACCTTTTTATTTCTCCTAAAAAGTTCGTAGTAAGGAATTTAGTGCTTATCTTCTAAGCACGCTTTGTGCTTAGTACAAACCCTCAAAACGAGCTTATTGTACTAGTTAGTAGTGCGACGCCGAATAGCCCGTCGTAGAGATCGCTCATATTTTAACGGATTCGTAAAAGTCTCCACCCTTAACGCCAGTAAAATAAAGAGATATAAGAGCGATCGCCTGTATGAGCTACTGCCTTAACCCTCATTGTCCTAAGCCTGAAAATCCCAATCATGTCAATTTTTGCGTGACTTGCGGTACCAAGTTACTCCTCAAAGAACGTTATCGTGCTATCAAACCAATTGGACAAGGTGGTTTTGGCAAAACTTTCTTAGCTATGGATGAGGATAAACCCTCAAAACCACGCTGCGTAATTAAGCAATTTTATCCTCAATCTCAAGGCACTAGCACTCTGGCAAAAGCCGTAGAGTTATTTAATCAAGAAGCGGTGCAGTTAGATGAATTGGGCAAACATCCCCAAATTCCCGAACTACTGGCATATTTTACCCAAGAAGCTCGGCAGTATCTTGTACAAGAATTTATCGACGGGCAAAACTTAGCTCAGGAATTGGCACATAGAGGTGCTTTTAGTGAAATAGAAATTTGGCAACTATTAAACGATTTATTATCAGTTTTACAATTTTGTCACGCCAAACACGTAATTCACCGCGATATTAAACCAGAAAATATTATTTTACGCGAGAGCGATCGCAAACTAGTATTAGTAGATTTTGGTGCTGCTAAATCTGCCACTGGCGCTGCCTTAAGTAAAACTGGTACTACTATTGGTAGCCCAGAATATGTTGCCCCGGAACAAATGAGAGGTAGGGCTATTTTTGCTAGTGATATTTATAGTTTAGGTGCGACTTGTATTAATTTATTAACAGCGCGATCGCCCTTCGATTCTTATGATACCAGCAACGATACTTGGGTTTGGCAGCAATATTTACAAACTCCTGTTAGTAATCAGTTGAGTCGCATTCTCAACAAGATGCTAGAAAGTATTCCAATTCGGCGTTATCAAACAGTAGATGAAGTTCTCAAAGACTTAAATCAACAGCCACAAGTAGCAGCACCAGCGATTGCACCAAAGCCTATCTCTCAATCACCACCAAATTCTCCACCCGCTTTTTTATCGAAATCTCCTAGTCAACTTGAGAAAGAATTAGAAGAAATGAAAACCCAATTTATGGGTAGTAGTAAACCTCAACCAAATAAAATACAGCCACCAAACCCGACACCTCAGCCTTCTAGTAAAAGCAAAATAGATGAAGAATTAGAAGAATTAAAAACCAAATATCTTGGTAATAATAACTCTTAATATTAAGGTAGTGAAAAAGACATAAGCTGTTATACATCTAAGAAAGCACATTTAGGCAGCAGAGAGGCAGAGGAACAAGAGAGAAAGATTGATGCCTTTTCTCTAAAATGAAAAATATGCAAGTTAATTAGACCTCTTGCATAAATCAAAAATAAAGAACCCCACCCCGCATTTGAGTAAGACAAACACTCCCCTCCTCGCAAGCAAAGAGGGATTGGGGGTGGGGTGTTAAGGACTTTTGCAAGAGGTCTAATGTGTATTAGCTTAACAATTAACAGTGATAACTGAACAAAAAAAGTGGCTCTTTACAGAGCCACTTTAAAATTTACAATTTAAAACTCTCTAAACTTTTGGAGAAGTTGTAGGTGTTGTAGGTGTAGTTGGTTCTGAAGTTTGCAGCTCTCTTGGTGTGGAAGTTTGCACTGATGCTTCAGAAATCGGTGTCCATTCGGTGTGGAAAGCTCCGGGCTTATCAAGTCGCTCGTAGGTGTGCGCCCCGAAGTAGTCGCGTTGAGCTTGAGTGAGGTTTTGGGGCAAGCGATCGCGTCGATAGCTGTCAAAATAATCTAATGACGCACTGAATGCTGGCACTGGAATTCCCAGTTTTGCTGCTGTTGCCAACACTTCCCGCCAAGCTGTTTGTCTGTCGAGAATCGTCTGCTTGAATTCCGGGGCTAATAGCAGGTTAGGTGGCGCTGGATTTTCGTTAAATGCCTTCTTAATCTTATTCAAAAATCCAGCACGAATAATACAGCCACCCTTCCAAATCCGTGCCATTTCACCTAAATTCAAGTTAAAATTATAGGTTTTTGAAGCTGTAGCTAGCAGTGCCATGCCCTGAGCGTAAGAACAGATTTTAGAGCAATACAGGGCATCCCGCACCATGTTGATAAAGGCTTTGGTATCTCCCTCATACTTGCCAGAAGGGCCTGTAAGTATCTTGGATGCTGCTACCCGTTCTTTTTTGAAGGAAGACATGATCCGGGCGTTCACCGCTGCAATGATTGTTGGTACAGAAACACCCAAATCCATTGCAGTTTGCACTGTCCAGCGTCCGGTTCCCTTTTGCCCTGCGGCATCAACAATCAAATCGACTAAGGGTAGATTTGTTTCTGGATCAATGTAGGGGAAAATCTTTGCCGTAATTTCAATCAAAAACGAATTGAGTTCGTCGGTAGTGTTCCATTCGGTAAAAACTTCGTGTAGCTGATTATGGTCTAGTCCAGCAACATTTTTCAGCAAGTCGTAGGCTTCAGCAATCAGCTGCATATCGCCATACTCAATGCCGTTGTGTACCATTTTGACGTAGTGACCGGCGCCACCAGGACCACAATAGGTTACGCAAGGACCATCGTCAACTTGGGCAGCAATTTTATTAAAAATTGGCGATAGATACTCGTAGGAGCTTTCTGTACCTCCTGGCATGAGTGAAGGCCCATTTAGCGCACCTTCTTCACCACCGCTGACACCCATCCCGATAAACCGAAGTCCAGCCGGTTCTAGTTCCTGAGTGCGTCGTTCCGTATCTTCAAACCAAGAGTTGCCACCGTCGATAATGATATCGCCTTCGTCTAACAAAGGTTTGAGTTGAGCAATCACCGCATCCACTGGCTTACCAGCTTGCACCATCACTAGAATTTTGCGGGGACGTTCCAATAAGGCAACGAATTCTTCTAGAGTAAAGGCGGCTTTGACGTTCCGTCCTGGCGCACGCTGCGCCATAAACGCATCCGTTTTTTCTCGGGAGCGGTTGTAAACTGCAATTGGGAAGCCATTGCGCTCTACGTTTAGAGCGATGTTCTCACCCATAACGGCTAATCCAATCACACCAAAGCTTTGTAGTGTCATAAAAAATTTCTGGCTAACTCTTGCAGATCCTTTTACTTTAAGGGTAGTCCGATATTTTCCCTTCTCTCCTAAAGAAGACCTTAAGACTTCAATAAATGACAAAAATCCACAACTAACAGGGATAATTAATTTTAAATTGTATCTAAATCAACAATTGACTGGCAAAATTTGCAAAATTGAAATAATTAAAGGACGTAGTAAGGAGTAACCAAATAATGCTGGCATATGTCCTAGCTTTGGTGGTCGGTCTTGGTAGTTTAGCCATTTACATAGCAGCTTTCTTTTTCCCAGAAATCCACCGCAAGAATGACTTTATCTGGAGTGGTGTAGGATTATTCTACGCCTTAGTCTTATGGGTGTTTGCACCACGCATTACTGGGGGTTTGTTGCTCGGTCATGTGGCTAGTGTGGCTCTTTTGGTCTGGTTTGGCTGGCAAACTCTATCATTACGTCGGCAATTGACCCCGCAGGTACAACAAACCCAAGTACCCAGTGCTGAGACAGTAAAAACTGGCATTCAGGAACAGGTGAATAAGTTGTCGCTTCAGGAACGGCTGGGCCAGTTGCAAAAAGGTCTGGGTAACACTTTCAGTGGCGCGAAAGACAAGGTGCAGCAGACTGTGAGTAAAAAGACACCCACAACCCCTAAACCTGAAGATATTATCTCTGTAATGTCAGAGAAACCTGCTGTTGAGATTATTGACAAAACTATTGTCATACCAGAACCACCAGCAGAGGAGACAGTTACTACCGACACCGAAGCAAAAACCGAGAGTGTACCGGAAGCGATTCCCCCACATCCCCCATCTCCTGAATTGGTGGAAGCAGCGCAACCAGATTTTGAAATTGAGGATAAGCAACCGATTCCTGTAGAAGAAATTGCGCCGGATGCGGTACTCACTCCCCCAGCAGAAACGCCACCGGAAGCAACACCGCCGAATCAAGGTAGTTGAATGCTGTGAAACCCAACATTAACCTAATATATGATGTTGGGTTTCACTATTTCCATCAGACTATTTTAGAGCTAATTTCAAACGCTAATTCAGAACGATAGAAGCACACATCAAACGCTAAAAAGAAATTCATGTGTCCTAAAATCAATGGGGCATTTCTATCTTTTGTCCAAGCAAAAGCTAACTCTACTGTCGGAAATTGTTCAACATTCGCCATCAACACCAATGCCCTCGCCTCAAACCTAGCCAGATTACCACCCAATGGAACGGAGAGTCTTTGACGTTCCCAAACTGCTCCCAGCCTTAACCCGATTTCGTAGGGCAATACGTTGACAGTAGAACCAGTATCTAGCAAGCCTGATACACTTACTGAACGATTTTCATAAGTAAGAATTAGAGGTAGATAAGGCAACGTACTTAATGCACCAAGTTCTGGATTTACCTCAGTAAATGCAAATCTAACTTTATCAACCATGTGTTGCCGCTTTTTCTTCTGCTAATGCCTTCGCTAAAACAGCAGCAGCTTCAAAAGAATCATATAAGCCAAGACTAGCTATTTTGTCTTGAGCATCCAATGGGACTAAACTTGATTCCTTTAACAATTCGGTTGCCAGTAAATGCATTAGTAAAAGTTTATCAGTGTGGGATAATTCTTTAAGTAGCGGTATAAGTTCGGTAAGAAGCATAAGTTAAGGCTTTAATGAATTTAGATAATTAGATAAATTTTAGAGCATAGTTTGGGGGATGCTTGCAAGATACTGTTCTAATTCTGGTGGCAAGTTCAGGGTTAAGGTCATAAGTCTCTTTTGAGTGACACCATACATTTATTCAAGAAAAGATTGAAAAAAACAGAAAAATATTTTGGGATGAGAAAGGCGATATACCTGATGACTTTGCTGCTGGATTGTCTGCTTCTCTCATGGCAGAAGAAATTAGCGATTCAAAAATTTCTGACAAATTTTTACTGAATAATTTTTACTCCTTACCCACTCCAACGGTTAGCAGTGATAATACTGCCGTCTGGCATAGTGGTGTTATGGAGAATAACAGTATCATGACTGTCAAAACTCATATTGGTGACATTCATCAAATTGGTATTGGTAAAGTCAACATTCCTGAAAGAAACGTTAGTTAAATCGGCACCAGTCAGGTTAGCATCCCTCAAGATAGTATCTTCCAGGCAAGACCGATACAAATCAGCACCACTGAGGTCAGCCCCCGTCAGATTAACGCCCTCGAAAAGAACAGTCAGGGAGGCATCTCTGAAGTCAGTCCCAGCGAAGTTAGCACTTCCTCTTACGTAAACACTTTCCAACTTGGCTCTTCTCAAATCAGCCCCAGCGAAGTTAGCACCAACCAATTCTGCATTATCCAACCTGACTCTAAACAAATTAGCACCACTCAAATTGGAACTGATGAGATTAGCACTACTCAAATTGGCAAAACTCAAGTTAGCTCCAGTAAGATTGATACCACTCAAGTCAGCCCAACTCAAATCAACCCCAGTAAAATCTCTTTCCCCAGCAGTATATCGCTGCAACAACTCTTCAGCAGTTATCCTCATGTATATACCTCCGCACTAATCAACACATATAAAGATAACCCACTCAACCTGTGGCAATCACTATTCGACCCCACCTTCAACACCACTGTTTAGACTATCTTTAATTCTCAGTATTCCCAAACAGAGAACGCCGTCTAACTAACACCAGGATATTTATGTAGACTTAAATGTATGAATAAAAACTTTAATTCAGGCGATCGCACTTTTGAAAGTAAGATTAGTACCCAAATAAATTGTTAATTTGAGCCGTTCATGACTCAATGTCTGATTAGACGTTCTTAACTTTCACGAAGAAACAACTTTCAAATGTGAGCCATGATGAGATAGGTAGCTGGAGTTAATCACCCGATTACGCCCAGAGGTTTTAGCCTGTAACAAACATTGATCGGCACGATGCAGCAGACTCTCTCCTTTCTCGTCATCCTCAGCTTGCAGAGAGGCTGTACCCAAACTAATGGTGACATTAATTGTCAGTTTATTGTTGAGTGCAAATGGTTCGTCGCTGACTACGCGATTGAGACGACGGGCTACTAATAGTGCTTCGTCATCGGTAGTGTTAGCTAGAAGAATTACAAATTCTTCGCCACCATAGCGGAATGCTGTATCTTGGCAGCGCAGATTGTGGCGCAAACGCTGACATAATATTTGCAAGATGCGATCGCCTATTAAATGCCCATGAGTATCGTTAACTTTCTTAAAATGATCTACATCCAGAATAATCAAGCTCAAGGAAGTTTTTTGAGTTCTCGCTCTTTGAATTTGCCTTGGTAAGTCCCATTCTAAAGCACGACGATTATTTAATTCTGTCAAGGAATCGGCTAAGGCGATCGCAGATAACATATCATTTGTCCGAATCAAATCTCGGTATTTTTGTGCTTTCCGCAAACCAACTGTCAATTGAGCAAGTATTAGTCCATGATTGGCAGTCAACTCTGCCAAGCTATAGTCTGTTTTTTCTTCAATAAGATGCCAAATATATGCATCGGCTCCTTGCTTTAGTGCCGCAGCACTCATTTCCAATTCCCTATGCCAACCTTTATTTCGATCGGTAAGCTGCTGGGAACGATCCTCGAAAAGAATACAATATATCCACGATAGTTTTGTTTGATCTTTCAACCAACCGCAGAGTTCCATACTACTATCCAGGCTAGCCTGCACCAGGATTATATCGGGGGGTGTTGTTTTAATCCGCGCCACTGCTCGATCCAAATTGTCTATAACTTCTACACTAAAAGCAGTCGCATAACGGATCTGATCTGGAAGTGTGGCGATAAAATTATTTTTTCCAAAGATCAGAATAGAAATATTCATTGCTTTATTTTTTATCCTATTTAAATTTTAAATAAATTCACTTGGGTAACTACTGCTTTTGTCGTCTAATACTAAATATTATGTTTTAGGCTCAATTATATTTTTTCATCTTGTTTTTTAAGCATCGATTAGATAGTGAAATTCCAAACTTAATCTCATTTGAAGACTTTATGTTTACTACTACCGTTTCGGAAAGATTCCTCTCTAATAACTAATGTCTTCTTTACAGTTTATTTTTAAAACAGTAAAAATACTGAATATTATTTAAATGTATAAAAACTATAATTGTGGGTTCTTAAGTACTATTCACATGATGAAAATACCGAAACAAATAGTTTGTAATAACCATTGCATTAGGTAAATAAATTTATTTTCAAGTAAAAAAATAAAGAAAATATAAAATTTTTAATTGAGTTATAAAATCCGAAATTCTATTATGCAATTCAAAATATTATTTCCCATAAAAATTTTTAGCTTTTTTATTTATAAGCTAGGGTTAGATCGCATATTAAGAAAGTGTTGAAAATAATATATAATATACACCGCAAAACTATATCCTGCTATGTACAGGAGCTTTTTGGGGCTTACCTCCCATCGAAATAAAGACAGAAGTTGTTGGGTAAAAATTTATAATTTAATTAAAATTTTATCCCCAAAAAACAATGCGTTAGCAGGAGAAATAAAATATTTATGCCGAGGTCTTATCTAGATTTGCCTATTTACTTAATTCACGTCTTTTTTATTTGCTGTAACATCATAAATTTAGAAAACAAAGCTAAATAAAAAAATTATGTCAAAACCTGCTACTAATTTGGGGAAGTTATTTCTATTCCGCCTTTCTACAAGCGGAAAATATAAAAAAATTTTGTTAGTCTCGCTTGAGATATTAAAGTCTAAACTTCTTCTGTGAAAAGCTGGAATCCGATCGATAACCTTCTCCAGCGTAACCACCAGCAGCAACAATTACCTATTTCATTGACTCCTCAGAAGCTTCGGACTCCACCGTGACAGTTTTAGCGTTAATATCGACATCCACTTTGACTTCAGGTTCTGTAACCTAGTAATTATTTTTGCACATCCCTCAAAAGCAATATTTGATACTTTCAGTTTTAGTGCCATTTGCTACCTCAGTATGGGATTTTTAAAGTATTTCTTAATGATTAATTTTAAGCCTTGAAATGCGATGTTTACGACGGGCTACGCCTATGGACATCCTGCCAAAGTGAGATAGTAGCTTAATAGCATCCTAGTAACTGCATATATATCGCCCAATGGCAGAATTCGCTGGCAGTAATATGAAACAAAATGCAAGAATATATAAAGCTATTTATGAAAATACACCTACCTAGTGCCGCTACGCCTAAGTCTCAAGTCTAAAGTTAAAAACACCTATGTCTTCAAATCCCCAGTACCTAAGCGGTAACGAAATTCGCAACATATTTCTCGACTTCTTTGCCCAACGGGAACACCAAATTCTCCCAAGTGCCTCCCTAGTGCCAGAAGACCCAACTGTGCTGCTGACGATCGCGGGGATGCTACCATTTAAGCCAATATTCTTGGGGCAGCGCACACCAGAATTTAAACGGGCTACGACTTCGCAAAAGTGTATCCGCACCAACGACATTGAGAATGTTGGACGCACCAAACGGCATCACACCTTTTTTGAGATGCTGGGTAATTTCAGCTTTGGTGATTATTTTAAAGAACAAGCGATCGCTTGGGGTTGGGAAATCTCCACGCAAGTCTTTGGCTTTTCCCCCCAAAATCTCGTCGTCAGCGTTTTTGAAGATGATGATGAAGCCTTTGGAATTTGGCGCGATCGAATCGGTGTGCCGATAGCGAGAATTAAACGCTTGGGCGAAGATGATAATTTTTGGGTATCCGGGCCGACTGGGCCTTGTGGCCCTTGTTCCGAAATTTATTACGATTTCCACCCAGAACGCGGTGATGAAAATATAGATTTAGAAGACGATTCCCGGTTCATCGAGTTTTACAATCTCGTGTTTATGCAATATAACCGGGATGCGTCAGGCAATTTAACGCCACTGCAAAACAAAAACATCGACACTGGCATGGGTTTGGATAGAATGGCGCAAATTCTCCAAAAAGTGCCGAATAACTACGAAACTGACCTAATTTTCCCAATTATCCAAACAGCAGGGAAAATTGCTGGCATTGATTACCACAAAAGCGATGAAAAAACCAAAACTTCCCTAAAAGTCATTGGCGATCATATTCGGGCTGTCATCCACATGATTGCTGATGAAATTCGCGCTTCCAACGTGGGACGCGGTTATGTACTGCGGCGATTAATTCGGCGGGTAGTGCGTCATGGGCGATTAATTGGAATTTCTGGTGAATTTACTACCCAAGTTGCCGAAACTGCGATCGCTCTTTCCGAATCAGCTTACCCCAATGTGCGCCAACGAGAAGCAGCAATTAAAGCTGAGTTGCAACGGGAAGAGTCTAATTTCCTCAGAACTCTGGATAGAGGCGAAAAACTCCTAGAAGAAATCATTCAAGAGGTGAAACAACGAGGGGAAACTCAAATTAGCGGTGAAAGTGCATTTACTCTTTACGATACCCACGGTTTCCCCTTTGAACTTACTCAAGAAATTGCTGAGGAAAACAACTTAACAGTTGATGTTGATGGATTCCAGAAAGCAATGGAAATCCAACAACAAGGAGGTAGAGGCGCACATGAAACCATCGATTTAACTGTACAAGGTTCCCTCGATAAATTAGCAGAACACATCCAAGTCACCGAGTTTTTAGGTTATACCCAATCGGCAGCGACGGCAAAAGTCGAAGCGATTTTGGTAGAAGGTGTTTCTCAAGAGGAAGCAGAAGCGGGGACAGAGGTGCAAATTGTCCTTGACAAAACGCCATTTTATGGTGAATCTGGGGGACAAATTGGCGATCGCGGTTATATCTCCGGTGATGGTATTGTAGTTCGCGTAGAAGACGTGAAGAAAGAATCTGATTTCTTTGTTCACTTCGGACGCATTGAACGCGGTACACTGCGCGTAGGCGATCGCGTCACCGCCCAAATCGATCCGGCTTGTCGCCGTCGCGCCCAAGCAAATCATACCGCAACGCACCTATTGCAAGCGGCATTGAAAAAAATTGTTGATGAGGGGATATCTCAAGCAGGTTCTCTGGTTTCCTTTGATAGGTTGCGCTTTGACTTCAATTGTCCCCGCGCATTAACAGCAGAAGAAGTCCAACAAGTTGAAGAACAGGTGAACACTTGGATTGCTGAGGCTCATGCTGCGAAAGTGGAAGTATTACCAATAGCCGAGGCAAAAGCTAGAGGTGCTGTTGCCATGTTCGGCGAAAAATACGGTGAGGAAGTGCGCGTGATTGACTTTCCTAGCGTATCAATGGAACTATGCGGTGGGACTCACGTAAGTAATACTGCTGAAATTGGCGTCTTCAAGATTATCTCGGAAGCTGGCGTGGCTTCTGGCGTGCGGCGGATTGAAGCTGTTTCGGGGCCAGCAATCTTAGATTATCTGAATCTGCGGGATAAAGTAGTTAAAGATTTGAGCGATCGCTTTAAAGTTAAACCCGAAGAATTACCAGACAGAATCACAAGTCTGCAAAGCGAACTGAGAAATAGCCAGAAGGAACTAGAAACCTTAAAGGTACAGCTAGCGATCGCAAAATCAGACAGCTTGCTACAAACAGCCCAAACCGTAGGCGATTCTAAAATTATTGTCGCTCAATTAGAAGATGTCGATCCAGAATCATTGAAAACCGCAGCCGAACGCTTATTGCAAAAAATTGGTAACGGTGCAGTGGTGCTGGGTTCTGTTCCAGAAGTTGGGAAAGTGAGTATAGTTGCAGCTTTTAGTCCAGAAGTGAACAAAAAAGGACTGCAAGCTGGTAAATTTGTGGGTGCGATCGCTAAAATTTGTGGTGGCGGCGGTGGTGGAAGACCAAATTTAGCCCAAGCTGGCGGACGCGATGCAAGTAAATTACCAGATGCATTGGCACAAGCGGAAAGTGAATTAAAGTCCGCATTGGGTTAATCTCTTGCTGACTTTTCGCGTCATCTGGAAAAGAAGAGGGCGAAACCTAATCCCATTCCCGACGCAGGAAGAAAACTACAGTTTACTCACAAGTTCTTTGACCTGCAATGCCATTGTTAGTCGAAACAATGGCATTACTCTCGTTCCCATCTTCTGCATGAGAATATAGCGGTTCTCAATTGTATGAAATACAGACCTAACCCCCAGCCCCTTCCCTACTAGCGTTGGGGAGTAAGATTCAAAGCCTCTCTCCTTTTAGGAGAGAGGAATGGAAGTGAGGTCAAACTGTATTGCATCCAAGCGAGAAACGCTATAAGCAAAGCTTCACCAAGCTAAGTCTTTAGGACTATTATTCTCCTATTCCCAATTCCCCATTCCCCAGATATGCTTCAGACTTTTCTATAATTAAGTGATTCCCGTCATCAAAAACAGCCTGTGACTACCACTCCCCTATCTCCAAGTTCAACTGCTCAGGTTCCAGATACACTCGGCCGCTTCGGACGCTTTGGCGGTAAGTATGTACCTGAAACGCTCATGCCTGCGCTTGCTGAACTAGAAACAGCTTATCAGCAATACCGCAATGACCCTGGTTTTCAAGCAGAACTACAGCAGTTGTTACGAGACTATGTAGGACGTGCGACACCATTGTATTTTGCTGAACGCCTGACTGCTCATTATGCTAGACCCGATCGCACCGGGCCACAAATTTACTTGAAACGTGAAGATTTAAATCATACTGGCGCTCACAAAATCAATAATGCTGTTGGTCAAGTATTGTTGGCTAAACGCATGGGTAAGCAACGGATTATTGCCGAAACGGGTGCTGGACAACATGGAGTGGCTACAGCTACAGTTTGCGCTCGTTTTGGGCTGGAATGCATAATTTACATGGGCGTTCAGGACATGGAACGCCAAGCTTTAAATGTGTTTAGAATGCGGTTGATGGGGGCAGAAGTGCGTCCGGTGGAGGCGGGAACCGGAACTTTGAAGGATGCTACTTCTGAAGCAATCCGCGATTGGGTGACAAATGTAGAAACAACTCACTACATTCTGGGTTCGGTAGCAGGGCCTCATCCTTACCCGATGATGGTACGTGATTTCCATGCAATAATCGGCGAAGAAACTCGCGCTCAAGCAATCGAAAAGTGGGGTGGATTACCTGATATTCTCTTGGCTTGTGTGGGTGGTGGTTCCAATGCGATGGGACTATTTTATGAGTTTATTAATGAGTCTTCTGTACGCTTCATTGGGGTTGAGGCAGCCGGCGAAGGTGTCAATACCGAAAAACACGCCGCAACCTTGACAAAAGGACGAGTTGGTGTATTGCACGGAGCAATGAGCTACCTGCTGCAAGATGAAGATGGGCAAATCATTGAGGCACACTCAATTAGTGCGGGGTTAGATTATCCCGGTGTGGGGCCAGAACATAGTTATTTGAAAGATATTGGTCGCGCTGAATACTATAGCGTGACGGATGCCGAGGCTTTGGCGGCATTCCAGCGATTAGCGAAATTGGAAGGAATTATCCCGGCATTAGAAACAGCCCATGCGATCGCTTATCTCGAAACTCTCTGTCCTCAACTAACCGGCAGTCCTCGGATTGTAATTAACTGCTCTGGACGTGGTGACAAAGATGTACAAACGGTAGCCAAATTATTATATCCAGCGTAAATATAGCTCAAATTTTTGGGAGGAAGCAATCATGGCTCAACAATTCCAACACCCAATGTTACCGCAACCTACTCACGACGAGTTGGCACGCCAAAACTTTGTGCAAACTATGAAAATGCACATTTTCAAGAATGTCACTCCTGGTAATAAAGAAATTTATGAAAAACTAGCCAAGCCGAAGTTTGAACAAGAACATCAGCGCCCTCCCGAAAATCGTTATGAAATTCGGGAAGTAATGCAGCACGAACCCTACTATCGCTGGACTAGTGCCCTGAAGCGCATCAACCAGGAAATGTTATGGGATGCTGTAAATGCCAACGTTGACAGAGAACTGCCTGAGTTGATTGAGCGTGCCAAAAATAAGGGTGGTGAACTGGGTACTTTAACCCTCGACCCAAATTTTCAAATACCTGCTTATCAAAAGGCTGTAGACATTCACTGTATGCCCGGAGGATATCACAGTGAATTCACTGCTGATGATGTCGCAGCCGGTGCAACCTACGATCGCGGCGCTTACGTTTATGGACTAGGTTGGTTGGGGCCGCTCAACGATGATATGGGGCTATCTTTAGTCCAAAACTACCTTTTAGCAGAGTTTCCCAACTTTCGACCGAGAAAAATCCTCGATATGGGATGTTCTATTGGCAATAGCACATTACCTTATGTCGATGGTTTCCCAGATGCAGAAGTCCATGCTATAGATATAGGCGCATCTATACTGCGTTATGCTCATGCAAGAGCCGAAGCCTTGGGAAAACGGGTACACTTTTCTCAGCAAAATGCCGAACATACTAACTTCCCTGATGAATCATTTGATTTAGTGGTTTCTCACATTTTGCTGCATGAAATCCCTCCGTCATCTGTGCGTAAAGTTATGCAAGAGTCTTATCGTCTACTGGCTCCTGGTGGCATGATGATTCATCTAGAAGCACCCCTTTATCGTCACATGGATGTTTATACACAGTTTATTTATGATTGGGAAACCGCTAACAACAACGAACCTTTCTGGAGTGCTGTACGCGATTTAGATTTGGTGCCGCTAGTTACTGAGGCTGGTTTTGCAGCAGATAAGACATTCGAGAAATTTGTCCCGAATGGGGCATGGAAAGCAAAAGAAACTAATGGTATGTTTCAAAATCGTAACTCAGCCACCCAAGGCACGTGGTTTGTGGTTGCTGCAACTAAGTAAGCAGAGAAAATTTTGTAATTCGTAATAGGCTATGGCCTGCTACGAAGACAATAATTTGTAATTGGGAAAGTCAGATTTTTTCTGGCTTTCCTCATTTTGTATGTCTAGTCTTATTTTTGGAGAGTTGGTATCAGGATGACAAAAATAGCCAAGGGTAAACGACCTGTTTACTTAGAAAATCCGCAAACTGATAAATTGTTAGCGATCGTCATGGCCTTGACTGGTGAGGTGTCCGTGCTGCATGAGCGGCTAGACACCATCGAACGGTTGCTAGAGGTGAAAGGTATTTTATCGACTAGTGAAATTGAAGCTTATGAGCCGGATGTCAAAGTAACCAAGGAACGGGAACAGTGGCGTGCAGAATATATTGCACGAGTGTTGCGTGTGATACAGGAAGAGGTAGAAACCTTGAAATAAAGCTAGTTAAAATTACGTAGAAAAATGGCTGAATAAATCCAGCCATTTTTTATGCGACATTCCGCATATTCAACTGCCACAATCGGTTTTTACTGTTTTTGTCACATAAATCAGCTATTTAATATACTTAGGTACAGTAAAATAGCTGAATTTATGAAGATGAATAAGCATAATCTAGAACTAATAAATTCAAAAAACTCTAGTAATTACACTAGATAACAGTTTAAATGCGGAATCTTGATTAAAAATAATCATACTAATGGTAGAAGACAAATATTGATTAAATAGCACTAATTTTGCGTCAAATCATGCAGTTAAACGTTTGCTAGTAGTTTTTGAGCAAAAAAGCCCACAATTAAAGCAATTTAGACTTATAAGCAATTTGTCACATTGATATTCATTGGTTACATTGTCTAAAACTTTACTGAAAACAAATGATCAAACAAATAGTTTACAGCGTTGTTTTAGGCACTCTTGCTCTCAGTAGTGGAGCGATCGCTACTTCTGTAACAAATCCAACTTGTACGCCTGTGACTTCAAACGTATCGAATAATACTAATCAGATTGCAGCATCTAGTACGGACATTGCTGCTCTAGAACAGTCGATTTTTAACCAAATCAATAACTACAGAGTTTCCCAAGGGCTACCAGCGCTAACTCGTAACTCTGCTATGGATAATCAAGTTAGGCTTCACAGTAAGAACATGGCTAATGGTACTGTTCCCTTTGGACATAATGGATTTTCACAACGTCTTAATGCAACCGGTGTTTCTTACAGATCGGCTGCTGAAAATGTCGCTTACAACCAGGGATATGGCGATCCTGCCACAATGGCTGTTCAAGGCTGGCTCAAAAGTCCAGGGCATCTTGCTAATATCAGAGGTAATTATAATCTGACGGGGATTGGTGTTGCTAAAAACAGTCAAGGCGCAATCTACTTCACACAAATGTTCATTCGCCAATAGGTTGGACGCGATGTGCAACTTAATAGTTTGACCTAACTTCCATTCCTCTCTCCTGCAAAGAGCTATCCATTACCCGGATCTTTTTCAAAATTTATGAGAGTATTCACTCACGTTTTTTATAACCCTGATTCGTTCGTCGTTAATTCTCAATAAAAACCTACTTTTAGCGAGAAGATTAAGAGCTAACTTGTCAAGTATGCCACACACCGAGTGTGTCAAGATTGTAAAGAAAGATGTGACTAATGGATAGCCTGCAAAAAGAGAGAGGCTTTGAATTTTACCTATTTCTGATTGTTAGGCAAGGAGATTAGGTTTGAGTAAAAATTGTACATAGCGTTAGATTTGGTAAAGTTTAGGTTTTTTCGTAAATTCCCCAGACTTTAACCTGTTAGTAAAGCTTTTGCTAGATAATTCATGAAAATCTGAAATTATTAGCCAAATTAACCATGATTTTCATGAAGCTGACCTATTGAAGTACTGACAATTGGAAATTATTGTTTGTGTTACTTGTAAAGGATGTAGCCAAATTGCCGAAATTCATCATTACTTAATAGTATTGTGGTATATATCCTTGGAACAATAGGGTAGAGTAGAAGTCTTATATCTCTACACATTACGCAATTCTCCATGTTCCGACAAACTGCTTTTGGCATCGCTTTAAGTGCGCTTGTCCTTGCTAGTGGATTAACGACTGCTCCGATACCAAATCATACTTCTACGAATACATCCACCCGTAATAAGCTGTTGTCGCTTTTTTCTAGTCAAGTTGCAATATCGACTCCTACTTTTAAAACTACTGAGCTAGAAAAATCAGTATTTGACCAAATTAATCGATATCGGGCTTCTAAAGGGCTGCCAAAGTTGACTTTAAATGCAAATTTAACTCGACAGGCAAGAATTCATAGTCAAAATATGGCTAAAGGTAAAACCCCATTTAGCCATCAGGGATTTGAAGGGCGAGTCAAAGCTATTCCGATTCGCTACAACAGTGCAGCAGAAAATGTTGCTTTTAACCGGGGATATAGCAACCCCGTAGAGGAAGCTGTTACTGGTTGGATCAAAAGTCCCGGACACCTAAAGAATCTTAAAGGAAATTACAACTTGACTGGAATTGGCGTTGCTACTAATAATCAAGGGGAAGTCTACCTAACACAGATGTTTTTTCGCACTAGGTAGATTTAATTTTTGATTTTTTTGCACAATAATAATGTAGTGTCTGACAAGACTTTTTTCTGCTGGACACTGCTATTATTTTTGAACAATTGATGACATTACTAGATTTTCAGGTGAGCGATCGCGATCTCAGTGACGCAGCCCTTAGCGAGTATTTAGAATCTACAGCGATCGCAGTTGATACAGAAACGATGGGATTGCTGCCGTTGCGCGATCGCTTGTGTCTCGTCCAGCTGTGCAATCTTGAAGGGAAAGTAACTGCAATCCGCATAGCTAAAGGACAAGCTGACGCCCCCAACTTAAAAAAACTCTTGGAAGCAGTCAATGTCGTGAAAGTGTTTCACTTTGCTAGATTTGACTTGGCCACTTTGCGAGCCAATTTGGGTATTCAGGTACGGCCAATTTTTTGCACTAAAATTGCCAGTAAATTAGCCCGTACTTACACAAATCGCCACGGACTCAAAGACGTGGTACAAGAGTTAGAACAAGTGGAACTAGATAAAAGCTCTCAAAGTTCTGATTGGGGTAACGCCGTTAGCTTATCTGAAGCTCAACTAAGCTATGCTGCCAACGATGTACGCTATTTACTTAGTGTGCAGCAGAAGTTAATACAAATGCTGAAACGAGAAGAACGTTGGCAAATTGCTCAAGAATGTTTTGAGTTTCTACCAACTATAGTTTCCTTAGATTTATTGCAATTCAAGGATCTATTTGAACACTAATTGAATAGGGAATAGTGACAAGAAATTTTTATTGATCGTCAATTCCTACTAGTTATATGTCAAGTTGAAATTGATAGATAAGCAGGTTCGTAGTAAGTACTAAAGTCGTTATTTTTTCCCAGGCACTAAAGTGCTTACTACAAACCCTTATACTAAATTACAGCAGATTTCAAGTTAGTGGAATACACAAAGGTTAGTCTCAAAGCCAGGTATATATAAAGCCTCTTTTACTTTTGGATTCTGACGCCTTGGCGGAGCGTCTTTGGCTTTGCTCCCGAATTCTGAATTCTGCTGTATTTTTTACCTAAGAGCCAACATTGGAATCATTGCTGTCTCTAGAAGTAGATTCACTAATGCCTTCCTTGAGGTTACTTGCTTGCTCTTGAGCGCCTTCCTTGAGCTTACTTGCTTGCTCTTGAGCGCCTTCCTTGAGCTTACTTGCTTGCTCTTGAGCGCCTTCCTTGAGGTTACTTGCTTGCTCTTGAATGCCTTCCTTAAGGTTACTTGCTCCTTCTTGAATGCCTTCCTTAAGGTTACTTGCTCCCTGTTTAATGGAATCCGTGACGCTAGTACCGCCCTTTTGCAGATTTTCTTCGTGGTTTTTTAGCCGATCTACAACATTGTACTCATCTGCACCTGCGGCAGTTTTTGATTCAACAATACCTTCTGTTGGGCCGCCGATCGCCTTCCATGCGCCAAGACCACCTTTGAGTTGGGAGACATGCTCAAATCCATTAGAACGCAGTTGTTGTGCGGCTTGGGCAGTGTCTTGTTCATTATCACCGTAAAGGTAAATGTCACGGCTCTTATCTAAAGAAGCTACTGCACGCTCTACCAATTCATCTGCTGGCATTGGCATTGCCCCCATGATGTGACCTTCGTTGAAGGTAGCGCGATCGCGCACATCCAGGATTGTAAAAGCTGGTTCGCCCCATTCCAGACGACTCTTTAGGATATGAGCATCAGTTTGTGCTTCTATTGGTGGTTGTGGAGGAATGATGCCGCCTACTAAGTTATTAACCATAATTTTTCCTTGTTGACGATGTTAATAGTAATTTAGCGAACTGAAGATATTCAATTGATCTTTCTCTGGTATGAATATTTTCAAACTCTCTCCTCAGATAGACGAGTATTTTTCCGAAAATCAACCAATTAATCAATTGTAAATAATGCCCTTTGAGAGTATAAAGAGACAATATTTTCTTTAAATCTAATTTAATATATTTGAAGTTTATCTTTTTTTGATATTTTAGTTATTTAGATATTTGAGATTTTACTGAATTCCTCATCAATTGATAAAATATTAGTTTTAAATAAAAAATATTTAGCAATAAAATAGTAATTGATACCTTTTTACTAACAGCGATCGCTAATAATCATCTCTCCTCATTTCCTGCCAAACTTGTAGAGTTATATACAGCAGATTAGAAGTTTGTGAGGTACATAAGTTAAATCTGTTAAATAGGTAGACATAATTAAATATAAAATAAACTCCTAGTTTGTAGTGAGCAATTTATTGCTCAGAGCAAGGATTATTAGGACTAAAGTCCTTACTACAAACTTTAAATTTATTTCTGCCTAGATACTTACCCAAATACAAAGGGTTTTTACTTCTTAATTCTGCTGTCAGCAGTACTATTGAAACAAGCTCCTAGCAAGTTATTGACATCATAATATTGCTAGAGCAATTCTTGTTGCTATTGTTTTTGTCTGTTAAAGCTGGTTTTGACGCCCTATATACCTTCTGGTGATGCTTTCAGTCTTTTTGTCATAGCTCAGGCTGAAACTTGTAGTATAGTATATGCTTAAGAGGGCAGCTACATGTAAATGCACCAGGGTAGATTTTCGTAGACCTTCTTCAAGAGAACATACCTATTGGTTATAGTACAGTCGAGTAAGTAAGAGTTGAGAATCTAGATTGGCTGATAAGTTAGTTTCTCAGCCTTTGTAGAGACCTAATTAACCAGGGAGTGCGTTACTCTTTTAAATTTGTAGCAATTACCGTCGCTTCTGGATGTGTCATTTGACTATTTGTGGTTACGGAGATAGTTTTTAATTACACTTATTCCAAACGTAAAAATCTAACATTATACAATACAAATTCAAAATTATGCAAAAATCATGCCATAATTATAAATTTTATTGGCACTATCGTGGCTGAGGTTGCGATCGGCTTCATGGAAAATTAAATGTACACAAGTACTACAGTAGCGGTGGTACTCAACAGAAACACGTAAAGCTGGCACAACAGCAAATCGCCCAATCTACAAATAGATAGCATTATGGTTATGGTTACTGCTACTACTACTCCCAAAATTCTGATCGTTGATGACGACTTCGGCGTCCGAAATCTTGTCTATCGTTTTTTAAGTCGGAAATATCAAATAGAGTCGGCAGCAGATGGTAGGACTGCTTTATCATTGTTTGAGCAATTCAACCCAGCTTTAGTAATTCTGGATTGGAATTTGCCGGATGTTACTGGTTATAGCCTTTGCCAAGAAATGCAGAGTCGTACTAATGTTTTAGTGCTGATACTAACTAGTAGGACTGACGAGGCTGATAAAATTAAAATCTTAAGCGCAGGTGCTGATGATTTCATGACTAAACCATTTAGTCTTGCAGAAGTTGAAGTTAGAGTAGAAGCTCTTTTGAGGCGGATACGCTACATCAATCCCTCCCCAACACAACGTATCGTTTTCAAGCAGCTAGTAATTAATCCAGAGGGTCGCGAGGTAACACTTAACGATAAAACTCTTCCCTTAACAGCACTAGAATTTAATATCTTACATTTTTTGGCAAGTCATCCTAATCAAGCTTGGAGTCGTCCACAGCTAATCCAAAAAATCTGGGGTTGCGACTATGTAGGAGATGGCCGGGTAGTTGATGTACATATTGGTCAACTTCGCAAAAAGATGGAAGTCGACCCCAGCATACCGGAGTTTATCAAAACTGTGCGAGGCTATGGTTATAAGTTTGAAGCACCCGACTAGAATACTAGTTTTTATGGCTACCACAAAAGTGCAAATAACACTGAAATAAAAAAGAAATGCTTAACTGAACCATATTCAGAACTGATTTGGTCGTGTCTTGAAGATTTTAAGCAAAGCTGCACTTAAAGATTATTTATTATAGCAAGGGACTGGGGACTGGTGACTGGGGATTGGGTGAAAAGTCTTGTTGTGTCTAAGTTTTATCATCTGTTAATGTCCTAACCACGTTGGCTTGTGCTATATTTTTCTTAGCCAATCTTTGACTAATTAACTCAGCGGCTAAATGTATTGCTGCTTTCATACTCGTAGCATCAGCAATTCCCCTACCCGCAATATCAAACGCTGTTCCATGATCGGGTGAAGTGCGAACGAAAGGAAGACCTATAGAAGTATTAACTGCCCGATCGAACGCCATTAGCTTTACAGGAATTAAGCCTTGGTCGTGGTAAAGTGCCAAGTAGCCATCAGCAGGATTTTGTACTAAAGAATTTCCATACCAAGCTTGACCAGGTTTAACCCACATTGTATCTGGCGGTATCGGCCCATCTAACTGCAATTGCGGTCGATTTTGACGCTCTTGCTCCAACCAGGGAATTAACCAATCTTGTTCTTCGTGTCCAAGTTGTCCCTGTTCGCCACTGTGGGGATTCAAACCGGCGATCGCAATTCTCCCTCTATATATACCAAAATCTTTCTCTAAACACTCCACCAGCAAATCCAGTTTTTGTGTCAACAACTGCGGTGTCAATACATCGGCTACTTGACGTAGGGGGATATGTGTGGTTGCAAGTAAGGCGCGGAGTGTCCAATTAGTATGAGGCGATCGCGCTACAAATAACATCCCAAAACGGTCAACACTTGATTTTTGTGCCAAAAGTTCTGTTTGCCCTGGATAATTATATCCTGCGGCCTTCCAAGCAGATTTAGCGATCGGCCCTGTGACAATACCATCAAATTTACCAGCCAGTGTTTGAGCGATCGCATATTCCATATACGCAAAACTAGCCGCACCACTGGCTGCATTACCTATTCCTGAAATAATTCGATCTTTAATTTTTCCATCCAACTGCACATCGCTGACTGACAACTCATCTGGATTTGCCAAAGCTACTAAATTCTCAGTTAAATTCAGTTTGTAATAAATCTGTGCCAGCAAATCTCCGTTACCCACTACTGTAACGTCATATTTTTGACGAATTTCTGGATCGGCTAAAGCTTTCAAAATCACCTCCGGCCCAATTCCCGCCGGATCTCCGAGCGTCAGCGCCAAACGCGGACGATTCTTTTTCACAAAATTTATTAAATCACCTTGATTATTTTGATACATAAAAATTCTTCATAATTATTATCATCAAAATGTTCCAATTTACCCATTTTCCCTTCTACCAAGAATGGGGATTACCCCCCAAGCTAGTAAGGATTAGCTGCTAAACTAGTTTAAAATTGTTTACACAGGTCTAATCCTAGCAACTGTTGAAAAGCTTCTGGTAGACCTAGTTTACACACCAATTTGCATAAGGAGAATCACACTAATGGGCGGCGAAATTTTGAATGCAGCTCTATTGTCTTTCGGTT
The DNA here is from genome assembly GCF_034530775.1 of Nostoc sp. DedSLP04. Lineage (NCBI taxonomy): Bacteria > Bacillati > Cyanobacteriota > Cyanophyceae > Nostocales > Nostocaceae > Nostoc > Nostoc sp. DedSLP04. Next base: position 105,297 of record NZ_JAVRCL010000005.1, read on the forward strand.
TAATCTTCGTAGGCTGGGGCTTAGGCGCGTTGTTACTGAAAATTCAAGGCACAGAAGAATAATTGAGTGCTGTTAGCGGAAAGCTAAGGTTTAGCCCGTGCTGAGTTAGAAGTAGAGACGCGATTAATCGCGTCTGTACAAGAGTTATTATTCTCCCCATTCCCTACTCCCTACTCCCTTTTTCATCGAAATGAGAAAAAAGCTTGTCCGTTAATCGGACAGCTATTTTTTCATGAGTCCATCCAAATAAATTGATTTTCTGAGAAAAGATGTAAACTTTTGTTTGCATAGGTTATTCTGATAACATTCTTTTCATAAAACATTAAAATTTATTACAACCCTGATGACTTTATTAATCGTCGGTGCCACTGGCACCTTAGGAAGACAAGTGGCTCGTCGTGCTATCGATGAGGGATATAAAGTACGCTGTCTTGTCCGCAGCAGTAAAAAAGCAGCTTTCCTTAAAGAATGGGGAGCAGAACTCGTCCCTGGAAATTTACGTTACCCCGATACCCTAGCGGAAGCTTTAGTTGGTGTAACCCAAGTTATTGATGCCTCAACCTCTCGCCCTACAGATTCACTAAGTATCAAACAAGTGGACTGGGAAGGCAAAGTAGCATTGATTCAAGCAGCAAAAGCCGCGGGTGTCGAGCGTTTTATCTTCTTTTCAATTTTAGATGCTGATAAATACCCAGAAGTGCCGCTAATGGAAATTAAGCGGTGTACAGAACTATTCTTGGCTGAGTCAGGGTTGAACTATACCATCTTGCGGCTAGCTGGGTTTATGCAAGGTTTAATTGGTCAGTATGGGATTCCCATTCTGGAAGGACAGCCAGTTTGGGTAACAGGTAATTCTTCTCCCATCGCCTATATGGACACTCAGGACATTGCTAAGTTTGCAATCCGAGCATTGAGTGTACCAGAAACAGAAAACCAAGCTTTTCCTGTAGTCGGTACTCGTGCATGGAGTGCAGAAGAAATTATCAACCTGTGCGAACGCTTATCTGGAAAAGATGCCAGAGTAACGCGGATGCCAATAAACTTACTGCGTGCTGTACGGGGCATAATGCGGTTCTTTCAGTGGGGATGGAATGTAGCAGACAGGCTGGCGTTTACAGAAGTATTGGCTAGTGGTAAACAGTTAAATGCTTCAATGGATGAAGTATACACAGTGTTTGGTTTAGATCCGCAACAAACCACAACCCTAGAAAGTTATCTCCAAGAGTACTTCAGCCGAATAATGAAGAAACTCAAAGAAGTAGACTACCAGAAAAATAAAAATAAAAAGCAAAAACCTAAAAAAACTCCTTTTAAACAGTCTTCAAAAGCTAATAGTCAATAGTCATTACGAAACAGACATTAGTCGTAAAACCCTAGACTCTGGATCTTTGACTCTAGATTAATGACTACATGACCAAAATGTGTAACGATTACATAATACAGAGCATCGCCTAAACTTGGATATTTGAGTGTGCCGAAAGCAGGCATTATCTACAATGACGTTAAACCGATAGCGGGCCGTGTCGCTATTGAGTTGAAAGACAAGCTAACCGCAGCCGGTTGGAATGTATGTATCACATCGAGTATCGGTGGGATATTGGGCTACCCTAATCCGGAGAGTCCTGTGTGCCACACCCCCATTGACGGTCTGACACCCCCTGGTTTTGATTCAGATATGGAGTTTGCAGTGGTATTAGGGGGAGACGGCACTGTTCTCGCAGCGTCTCGTCAAGTAGCCCCTTGTGGTATTCCACTGCTAACAGTGAATACCGGCCACATGGGATTTTTGACGGAAACTTTCCTGAATCAATTGCCCCAAGCACTAGAACAGGCAATGGCAGGTGAGTATGAAATTGAAGAACGAGCAATGCTCAATGTCAAAGTGTTTCGGGATGATTCAGTGCTATGGGAAGCCCTATGCCTGAATGAAATGGTGCTACACCGGGAACCTTTGACCTCTATGTGCCATTTTGAAATTGCCATAGGGCATCATGCGCCAGTAGATATTGCCGCAGATGGTGTGATTGTTTCTACGCCTACTGGTTCTACAGCTTACTCATTGAGCGCTGGTGGCCCGGTGGTGACTCCTGGCGTACCTGTTTTACAATTAGTACCCATTTGTCCTCATTCCCTAGCTTCTAGAGCATTGGTCTTTCCAGATACTGAATCGGTCAATATCTACCCAGTCAATATTCCTCGGCTGGTGATGGTGGTAGATGGCAATGGGGGGTGCTATATCTTACCAGAAGATCGAGTATATATGGAGCGATCGCAATATAGTGCCCGATTTATTCGCCTGCAACCGCCTGAGTTTTTCCGAATTTTGCGAGAAAAATTAGGTTGGGGTTTGCCACATATCGCTAAACCAACTTCGGTAGAATTGCCATAGTTCTTGAGCGTTGGGCATTGGGCATTGGGCACAAGAAGCAGAGGGGCAGAGGGGAAAAACTTAGTGTAACTTCTCCTCTGCTACTATGCCCCATGCCCAAGAAAGCTGATTTCCTTCCAGAATTACTGGTATGGATATGGAATTTGGAGTTAGTTATTAAGATTGCATCCGAGAATTCGATAGCTGACACCTGAACGTGCTAAAACATCCTTAACATCGCGTCAAATCAGAATCGCTACATCACTAAAAGCTCGTAATTGCACTTTATAACTGATGTAAAGATTTTCTCTGGAATATCTTTACAATCCCAAATCCAATATCCCAAATTGTTATGACAGTTGCTCAAAGTCCTTGTGTTTTGGTGATTGAAACCGATGAGAGCCTTGCAAATCAGCTTTCTTGCGATTTGCAAGAAGCCGGTTATGAATCAATTTTGGCTCATGACGCAACGAGTGGTTTACAACACTGTCGCGATCGCCAACCTGCTTTAATTGTTTTAGACCGGATGCTAGCAGGAGAATCAGGACTCTCATTGTGCAAAAATATGAGAAGCACTGGTATGCGATCGCCTGTATTGATTTTAATGGCAAGGGATACAGTTGACGATCGTGTAGCTTGTCTAGAAGCTGGAGCGGATGATTACATCCTCAAACCTTACCGCTCAGAAGACTTTTTGAAGTTGATTCGCCTCTACTTAAAACCCGATGTAGATACCACAGAGCAATTACGCTTTGGGGATTTAATTTTAGACATAGCAACTCGCCGTGCCATACACAACGGGCGACCAATTGACCTGACAATGAAGGAATTTGAACTATTAAAATTCTTAATGGAACATCCCCGTGAGGTATTAACCCGCGAACAAATTCTAGAAAATGTTTGGGGTTACGACTTTCTGGGTGAGTCAAATGTAATTGAAGTGTACATCCGTTACTTGCGGTTAAAAATCGAAGATGAAGGTCAAAAGCGCCTGATTCAAACAGTGCGAGGCGTAGGGTACGTTTTAAGAGAATCCTAGTATACTATAGCGGGAGTTTGCCTATCTCCTTGCCTCATTCCCAGTTTCGGATTGGGAATGTAAATTTGGGTGCTAGTGCCTTCCAGCCAAGGGGTTTTTCTGCCTACAACACTGTAAAATTGAAGTCTAAATAACAAAATCGAAAAGCTATATGACTCGTCGGCTAAGTTTGCTCTCGATAGTGCTGAGTATTTTTCTGATGGGTTGTTCTGTGCCAACAACTGCTAAATCTCCTAGCCCCACCTCTGATTCTAAAACTCCAGCACCAGAGAGTTTAGGTCAAAAACTACCAATTTCCGCTAAAGCCATTGTGCCGAATGGTACAACGATTCAATTAGAGGTAGCGCAGACGCCACAACAGCAAGCGATGGGGTTGATGTATCGACCAGCTTTACCAGATGACCGGGGGATGCTGTTTGGATTCCCTTCAGCACAACCAGTCAGTTTCTGGATGAAGAATGTACCTGTACCCCTGGACATGGTATTTCTACATAAAGGTGTAGTTAAATATATTCAGGCTGCTGCGCCTCCTTGTACAAGTGAGCCTTGTCCTACCTATGGCCCCAATACACCAATCGATAAGGTGATTGAACTTCGTTCTGGAAGAGCTGCCGAATTGAAGTTGAAAGTGGGCGATATTCTCAAAATTGAGTTTTGAAACTTTAGTGCTTTGCGGAGATAAAAACTTGGGTAATTACTCGGTTGAGAGCCTATACGGTCGAAATATATGTTTTTTTTGTAAAAAATGTCACTGTATGTGGTCAAATAGCACTTGTAACGCTACTATTTAAAAACTGTGGTAATAATGTAAAATTCTACTGTCTCAAACCGGAAATCGCAGTTTTCAGGTTTAGTCTCAAAAATATTCCCTTGGGCGTAAGTGTAAATAGTCGCCAATAAGAGAGTATAGGCTATGGAATCTTTATTACTACCTGTGTAATTAAATAAAACACAAAGGTAAATAAGATGAAGCCAATTTAATTAAGTAAAAATACTGCTTAATAAGCTAACGAATGATTTGTATGAGAATTTTATTTCTCAGACCATCTATAGGAAGCCTCTGTTGAAGGCGGATTAACAAAAACTGTGCTGGGGTGTATGGCCGAAAACGGCACAGTCACAGATGAAATACTAGCTACTGTCTACCGAGTAATGGTGAACTGATATATGACAATACATTCTGCACAAGGAGGTGAGATACAAATGTCACCATCAAAATATTCTCGGCTGATTCATTTTTTGCAAGAAGATTTGGCAATTTCCACAGCATCACTAGCGGTGGCACTTCGGCATCGGGAGCAAGACCCAGGTCCTTTGGCAATGATTCTTTGGCAATATGGGTTAGTTACTCTAGAGCAATTAGAACAAATTTATGATTGGCTAGAGACGGCGTAGGTTATAGCAATTTTGGCTTGTAGTTTTTAGACTTTGACTTAAAAGTTTCTACCAAATGCATATTAGCAAAATCTCAAACAATACTATTTATGCCAATTTTGGATGATACTAAGTTGCCAAAGTTAGTCTTGTTTGGTGTCAAAGATACAGTACGACTTTCTTCAAAGCAAATAATACTATCTAGGGCAACTTGGTGTTATTTAAAAGGATTGAGGTATGTGACATCAACTCTACCTTATGCAAAGGTTTCTACTCTATATACAAATCAAAAGAGCGAGTTGATAATTTAACTCGCTCTTTTGATTTATTACTCAGGACTGACTAAACACTTTAACTGCTGCTGCTATGCCAGAACCAGGGGTGAAATCTTCGTAGCCAAGTTCTGTGAGGGTAACTTCTAAGGATGCTATACAGCTAAGGATATCGCGATCGCTCACAAAACCCAAGTGACCAATACGGAAAATTTTATTGCTCAAATGATCTTGACCACCAGCTAAAGCAATATCAAAGCGTTTTTTCATCAATGACCGAATTTTATCGGGTTCAATTCCTTGTGGTGCTACAGCTGTAATCGCCGGACTAGCAGAATTATCTGCTGCAAGCAAAGGTAAATTTAACCCTTTAATGGCGGCGCGGGTAGCATTTTTCAGCCGTTCATGTCGAGCAAATATTGATTCCAAGCCTTCCTCTTTCATGATTCGTAACGTGGTGTGTAACGCTACGATCAAGTTCACAGGCGGAGTAAATGGAGTTGTATTTTTGGCTGTAGCTTTGCGATATTTGCCTAAGTCCAAATAATATTTCGGTAGCTTCGCAGTTTTGTAAGCTTCCCAAGCTTTGGCACTGACAGAAACAAAACCCAATCCCGGCGGAATCATATAACCTTTTTGGGAACCAGAAGCGACGATATCCAAGCCCCAAGCATCCACGGGTAGATTGAATGCACCCAAGCTAGTAACGGCATCAACGATAATTAAAGCTTCACCGTGTTCTTTAACGTGGCGGTTGATGGTTTCTAAGTCATTCAACACACCCGTCGAGGTTTCACTGTGGGTAATAATTACAGCTTTGATTTGCTTTTGGGTATCTGCTTGGAGTTTTTCGGCAAATACTGCGGGGTCTAAGGGTTTTCCCCATTCCACCTTAACTTCTTCTACATTCAAACCGTAGGCTTGACCGACTTCTACCCAGCGTTCGCCAAATTTACCATTAGAACCAACTAAAATGCGATCGCCTGGAGAAAGAAAATTAATTATTCCCGCTTCTACAGCACCCGTACCACTAACATTCAGCGTCAGCACATCACTTTGAGTTTGGTGCAGCCACTTGAGGTTTTCTGTCACCTCTGCCAATATGTTGCTAAATTCACTAGTACGATGCCCAATCGGATGCTTGGCTAATGCCAGTAAGGCAGCTTCTGGCACCGGTGTAGGGCCTGGAATCATCAGCATCAGCTTATCGTTCATGTTTCTATCCTAAAAGTCAAATAAAAGTCAAAATTGTGGGAAGTCGGTTAAGTCTGATAGCAAATCCTAGATATTCATCTACAAATTCCACTCAGATTGTCACCAGCATTGTTGTATATTTTCCAAATTTATAGGAAAAGTATCGTGGGAGTTAACGATCGGTCAGCTTGACCTTTGCAATTTATACCAGACTCCAACTCAGATAAAACTTTATGTTCCAGGCAATCTTACCACACACCTAGACGCCAGGTTAAGGTGTCTGCTCATAGGCGAAGGGCTATTTTAGCCAAAGATGAAACATCTATCTAGATGAGGCACAGGTACGATAAATTCTTAAAATCTACCCATAATCCACCTCAGTTGTTTTTATAGAAAAACGCGAAATCGTTTTGAATATCGCGGTAATTACCGCTGAAAAAGTTGTGTTTTGCTTCCATGAAAGAAGTAACTCCCTACACTATACAGAAGACTTGGATGTTACCGTTTGCTAAGAGATAAAAGATACCCAACCCAAACTTTTCAATCTATTTGGATCAAACATTTGTTCTTGGGTTGCCATTCTCTAAACAATACCTTCGTTTATGATTTATTTGAGTCAAAATCGCTTTGATACCAATATCCAAGCCTTTTCTAGGTTATTTGATAGCGACTAATTTGACACAGAAGTTGAGATATCTATGCTACTAATTGCTGCACTTTTTGATACTGCACTTAGTAGTAAGCAATGTCGGCGGCGGGTAATAATAAACTATAAGTTTTTATACTATACTTACAAAATTGCTACAATCGTGCTTAGTCTCCTTAGTTACTATTCACGGTGAGTCGTTTTTAACTAGTGTTCAGTTCATAAAGTGTCACTCACCAGATCCCCGGTATTCTTACAAAAGAGATATTCTTAGTTAGTGCAAGGAGTGATACCATTTCACCACATGTTTGTCACAAGTTATCCCCGTAATACTCTCTCAGTAGGGAGTGTTGCAGATTTCAAATGTTGCATCAAACGAGTGAGTTGGTATAAGCTTTTACGGAAAAGCGCTTGAGTAAGCAAAATTCTCAAGCGCTTTTTTGTGTATAAATAAAACAGTCCAACTCTCTGGACAATCGGATAGATGTTTTTAAATACACATATACCAGAGAAGGAACCTACTGTTATAAAAATTGTTGCAACATATACTTGATAACTCAAGCATTTGTGCGTACCATCAAAACCTTGTTAAGTTACTGGACGTACCACACGAATTAGTTTTCCTTGCAAAGGTTCTTCTTTTGCCACAGCCTCATCTATCCGTGCTGCAAATTGTTGCCAATTACGATTATTCGTGCAAACAAAAATACCGAAGTGGTTAGAATCACGACGATGCAAACGGATAAAATCAACTCTGTTGATAGTTAATATTGAGCGTTCTTGACTTATGGCAAATGCTAGCACTTCCTCATCAGGTATACCTTGGTCTGCATTTTCTGCTTCTTGAACTGTCGAAACATCATGCCCCAAATCGCGTAATAATTCCACAACTGGAAAGGGAAACTGCTCATCTGCGTAAAACCGTGCCATTGATTAGGCTACCTCATTACGCTCAATTGCCAATTCGATTTCATCGGGATGAGCTTCTGCATATACCCAAGCATTAGCTAAATCTGTAGCTGTAATAGTTGGATAGCTCGTCAAAAGGTCAGCATCACTATATCCAAGACCGCGAGCTTCCACAAGTACCCAAACAGGAATACGAGTTTTAGCGATGCGAGCCTCTCCACCACAAACTCTAGGAGTTTTTTCAATTCCTTGCCAATTGTTGCTGAGACTTTGAGCAAGTAACTGTATAGCCTGCAATTTTTCATCAGGACTGAGGGCAAGAAGTTGTTGTTCTAACTCTTTGAGTGTCACGGATGTAAATCCTCTGATGTTTTGTCAGGCTAAATTTACAATCTTATCAATTGCTAAGTACAAGATTTCATTAATTCGTAGCGAATTCCCTATGGTAAGGCGTTCGCGTAGCGTCTCGTAGAGAAGCGCATCTGCGTTTAAATTTCAACTCTCAATTTGCCACGATTTTATGCAAAACTGTACTTAGCTAACTACAAAATTCACTAACTTTCCAGGCACCACAATTACCTTTTTAATCTCTTTACCTTCGATGTAACGCTGGGCAATTTCTGATTCACGAGCATATTTTTCCAACGCTGCTTTATCTGCTTGTGCTGGTACTTGAATCGAGCCGCGAGTTTTACCCATAACTTGAATCACTAAAGTGATTTCATCAGCTATTAAAGCAGCTGGGTCAAATGATGGCCAAGTTTGAGTATGAACTGAATCACTTTCACCCAATAAATGCCACAATTCATCAGCAATATGTGGTGCAAATGGTGCTAGTAAAACCACCAAAGTGTGAATACCTTCTGCGTAAATTGGTGAATTTTTGCCGTCAGCATCAGTTAAGGCATTACTCAACTTCATCAATTCTGAAATAGCGGTATTGAATTGATATTCGTCTTCCACGTCTTCTGTCACTGCTTGAATCGCCGTGTGAATCGCCCGCCGCAATTCCTTTTCTACCTTAGTTAAATCAGATTGGGGTTTTTTATGGGATACCCCAGCCGCAATATAATCTGTTACCAAACGCCAAACCCGATTTAAAAACCGGAATTGTCCTTCCACATCGGCTTCATCCCATTCCAAGTCTTTTTCTGGCGGCGCTTTGAACAAGATGAACATCCGCGCTGTGTCTACACCGTATTTGGAAATTACATCTTCTGGCGCTACACCGTTGCCCTTTGATTTAGACATGGTAGCGTAGAGGCGTTGCAGTGGTTCGCCTGTTTGGGGGTCACGGGGGTCGGCTGAATTTACCAGATTAGAAGGAATCCATTTATCTTTCCCACCCTTATTAGGATTTAGATAAGTTAAACCCTGTACCATACCTTGAGTTAAGAGGCGTTGGAAGGGTTCATCAAAGTTTAACAAGCCTCTGTCCCGTAGTACCTTAGTAAAGAACCGCGAATACAACAAATGTAAAATTGCGTGTTCAATCCCACCCACATACTGGTCAACTGGCATCCAGTCGTTTATTTTACTAGAATCGAAAACTTGTTGTTCATTCTTAGCGTCAGGGAAGCGCAAGTAATACCACGAGGAATCAATAAAAGTATCCATCGTGTCAGTTTCCCGCTTTGCTGGAGTGCCACAAGTTGGACAAGGTACATTTACCCAACTCTCTAACTGAGTCAAAGGTGAACCACCACGTCCAGTAAATTCCACCTCTTCCGGTAACTGTACTGGCAAATCTCGATCGGGAACTGGTACTATCCCACAGTTGGGACAGTGAATTACAGGTATCGGTGCGCCCCAGTAACGTTGCCGTGAAATCAACCAATCCCGCAAGCGATATTGCACCCGTACTTTACCAAAACCTTGTTGTTCGGCGTATTCAATTATTGCTTGTTTAGCCTCTGTGGAAGTCATACCAGTAAAAGCCCCAGAATTAATTAAAATTCCTGGTTCAGTGTATGCCTGGTTATATTCAATTTGGATGAGTTGAGTGACTTCATCATTCTCTGATGTTGGAGTTAAGTCAAAACCTGCAACATCATCTGGGGAAGCTATGACAAAATCAACTGGCAAATCATAATTTTTGGCAAACTTAAAATCCCGGACATCGTGTGCCGGTACACCCATCACTGCTCCAGTACCATACTCATACAGTACATAATCAGCAATCCAAATCGGCACTTCTTCCCCTGAAAATGGGTTAATTGCCTTACCACCTGTAGGTATACCCCGCTTAGGTTTGTCTTCAGCAGTACGTTCCAACTCACTTTGATTAGAAACCTCTTTAATAAAGGCTTCTACCGCTGCTTGTTGTTCTTTTGTAGTGACGCGCTTTGTTAAAGGATGTTCTGGTGCTAACACTAGATAGCTAACACCATAAACTGTATCTGGGCGTGTGGTGTACACTCCAATTTTTTCATCTATCCCAATGATAGGGAATTCTAAGTAAGCGCCTGTAGATTTGCCAATCCAGTTTGCCTGCATCGACTTGACGCGTTCCGGCCAACCTGTCAATTGATGCAAGTCATTGAGTAATTCTTCGGCGTAGTCGGTAATCTTGAAAAACCACTGGCGTAATAATTTGCGCTCAACTATTGCCCCACTGCGCCAAGAACGTCCTTCGTTATCAACTTGTTCGTTTGCCAGTACAGTTTGGTCAATGGGATCCCAGTTTACAGCCGCTTCTTTTTGATAAGCTAAACCTGCTTGCAAAAACTGCAAGAAAATCCATTGTGTCCACTTGTAGTAATCTGGTGAACAGGTAGCAAGTTCGCATTCCCAATCAATAGATAAACCAAGACGCTGCAATTGTTGCCGCATCTGAGCCATATTCTGATAAGTCCACTTTGCTGGCGGTACACCACGGTCAATGGCGGCATTTTCTGCTGGCAAGCCAAAAGCATCCCAACCCATTGGGTGTATTACCCGATACCCTTGCATTCGTTTAAGGCGGGCAATCACATCGGTAATCGTATAATTACGGACGTGACCCATGTGTAGGCTGCCCGATGGATAAGGGAACATGGAAAGAGCATAGAATTTTGGCTTGTTGCTAACTGTCGGTGTCTTATCTAAGCCAAGTTCTACCCATGTTTTTTGCCATTTTTCCTCAATTGCTGCTGGGTTATATCGGGAATCTACAGAATCACGTATTTCCAATGGTTTCATGCCTGTTACACTTTATTTCTACTAATTTTCTAGCATTTGCTTACTAGTACATTTGAACCACTATATTAAGGGAATTATCTGTCTAGTAATTTTCTAATTTAATTTACAAAATCAATTTACTATTTCTTTCTACCCCCTATTTCTATCTATCTTATATCCCTAAAGTTCAACAAGTTTAGGTATATAGTGCATAAAAAAGTCCCTAAGCTTAGGATGCTGGGGACTAGATGTATTTGGTTCTAAACTGATTTACTGGGTTAGCAATCCGATAGCCATTTCAAGGTGTATCTTAGCTTTGTGCAAGTTAAGCAAATTTTCTTGGTCGTATCTGTCAGGATAGCTCATAGCTTTGCCTTCCATCGTCAGCTTAATCAGTACTGCTTACTCATCAGTGGGTGAATTCATCTCATCTCTCAACAATGGCTAATCCTAAAGCAAATCCAGAAAATTTAAAAAAATTTACTACTGATAGAGAGGAGCCACTGACCGAGAAAATGAATAGACGTATGACTAAGACAATGAAAGAGGAAGTGCAGCAACAAGATAACCCTCCTGAATTTTGTAAAGAAGCTATTCAAGAGAAGTTAGATAGGAATAAAGGGCAAGAGTAGTACTTAATTGTTTAACTATTAATCTGAGTAAACAAAAATATCTCTAGAACTGATATCTAGAGGTATTCAAAATCATAGGTTTTGATTGCTGTCAAGTTAGATGGTTAAAATAGGCAATGGTTGAATCAAATATAAAATTGTCTGATTTAGTGCGAATTTTTGTCTACGGCACGCTCAAACCAGGTGAAGCTAACTATAAAAGATACTGTGCTGGCAAAGTAGTTGATGTCAAAACAGCCATTGTACAAGGCAAATTATTTGCTCTGCCAATGGGCTACCCAGCGATGACGCTAGGAAATAGCCAAGTTTACGGATATTTACTTTCTTTTTCCTACCCAAAGATTTTAAATGAGCTAGATGTGCTGGAAGATTACCAGCCCAATAGACAAACACCAGAAAACCTCTATAATCGACAAATTATCGAGGTTTATGAGCCACAGTCGCTCTCTTATAGTTGGGCTTGGGTTTATTTAATGACTCTAGAACAAGTTGAGCAATTAGGAGGTTTACTCCAACCTAGCGGCTGGTGGAGCGGCTGTGGTTTAACCCTAGAGTACAGTTTTGAACTGTAAACTTTGCGATTAGTTTATGTCCTGTTTGGGGTCGTGTCGTTGCGGCTGAACCTGATAAATTGAATTTTCTGGAGAGGCTACTGCTGCTTTCGGAATTTCAATTACCGGGTTATTTAGTCCCACCATCAGCGGGGAAGGGGGAACTATAGACGCTGAGGACGTTTGTATCGGTTCTCTTTGTGGTTGTTGCGCCAGTTGCGGCACCATCGAACCACCACCTACTAAGCCAGATATTGCACCGATCGCACAAGCAGCAACAGCTGCACCTGCCGCTATCCAGTTTAAACGGGAGCGGCGGCGCAAACGTGTCAATACTTGCCCAACTGTTTCTTCTGGCGACTGTTGGGCTGCTGGCACTGGGAGCGTCCGCAAACCTTGGCGCAGTTTTAACAGTCGGGCATACAAACATTTAACTGAGGCATCATTTGCCAGCCATTCTTCTACTTGCCTGCGTTCGGTGGCTGTGACTTCACCATCGAGGTAAGCACTCAATAACTCGAAGCGATCGCGCTTCACCATATCCATAAGACCCGTTGATTCATTGGTATGCTTGGCCATTCCATCTGACAAATCTTGAGGAAGTTGCAAAGGAGAACGGTCGTAAAACTGAGAATCAGTAGTCATCTTAACATTATTACCAATTCATACACGGGTAAACTGGGCGGGAATTTTGGGAGAATTAGCCAATTTTCTACCTTTAGGCAGAAACAATCTACGTCTTTCTAGTAATTTTTAATCTATGCTTAAATTCTGCCATTGGGCAGAAGCAAGATACTGTAAATTAAGAAAATTAGGAGTCTAGATAATTCTGCAAGTGGGCTTGCAGCCTCGATCTAGCTCTGGCGATTCTGGACTTCACAGTTCCTAGAGAAACTCCAGTGATTTCGGCAATTTCTTCATAAGCCATGCCTTCGATTTCTCTGAGGACAATGGTAGTACGAAAAACTTCTGGTAAATCCGCGATCGCTTCCCGCAATTGCTCGTAAAATTCTCTCGTTGTCAGTTCTTCTTCAGGGCCTGGGGTATCACCAGCGATTTCCCAATCCATCTCGCCGTCCTCTAAGGAACGGGGAGCATCCAGTGACAAAGGACTCATCACCCGCTTGCGTTTACGTAACTCGTCGTAAAACAAGTTCGTGGCAATGCGGCTTAACCAGCCCCGAAATTTAGCAGGCTCTTGTAATCGGTTAATGTTCCGATACACTCGAATCCAAACTTCTTGAGCCAAATCGGCTCTGTCAGGCCAATCTGGAGCTAAGTGGTATAGAACTCGATCGACTTGACTTTGATAGCGGCGTAATAGTTCCGCAAAAGCAGCACGATCTGGTCGCAGTCCGGCTTGACAGCGCAAAATTAAATCGTGGTTAGGGAGTTTGTCAACTTGCACTGATGCTTCTGGATACTTTGCATCAACCGTTGACCAGGATACAGTAATCGATTGACTCATAGATCGTACTGGCTCTAAATCATCCCTATCTATTAGACCTGCTAATGGTACAGAAGTTCCATGCTCAGGTGACGGATTTATGACTGGAACACTGAAGCAGACAATTTTGGATATATTTGTAGCAATAAGCAGAGCCACTTTTCCTTATACTGCTCCCATAGTTGCCTAAGACCTATCAACGAACAAAGGCGCGATGTAATGCACATTTTAGTACTTTTAGCAACTGGGTATATACGCTTGCTCGAGATAATTAAATTTAGCTATAAAAATGAAGATAAAATTTTGTAATTCTAACTTCTTGATACCTTTAAAATTCGGGTAATAATTTCTGGAAGTTAGGTTGCTGTGGTTGCTAAGATGGTGATTTAATTTTTTGATTTCGTTACCAGAATAGTTGCTGATTGTTCTGATTGTGGACCGAAAGCAGTACTAGAGTTATGTTGCTCTGGTACGCGAACTTGAAAAAATAAATTGAGGGAAAATGTAATTGTTACCGCTAGCAATAGTTTTTCAAACATGGTTTTTCATCCACCTACACCATTAATGATTGATTGCTACATTTCAAGAGTTCCACTAAAAAGTCCGAACAGAGGCTTACGACCCTCAAAACTTTGGAGGAATGAGGTTGCTCACTTGAAGTTTTGCCGCTGGGAAAATTTGCATAGTCTTAGTTTGCCCAGAGGTGTTGGCAGATTTATAGCGGAAATGATAAGTATTGATAAATTTTTGATGACCGGATGATGAACTCATCCAATTGCTCGGCTGGATATGTCAGGGATAAACAATAGGCGATGGCAATGGTAAGAAACGAATCTGTAGGGCGTATGGTAATGCTGCTTTGTTTTGGCACAGCATTTTTATCCTTAGCTGTCCATTGGCGCATTAGTACGGCGGAACGGCAGTATGAGAAGTCTGCATCTACTTCGACGCGGCGAGATTCTACCCGAACCAATCTTAAGGGAAGCCGGACTGAAGGAGTCTACAAGAATCTTTCCCAAGTGAGTTTGGGGGAAATTGCGCTGGGTGGATCTGTGCCACCTGATGAAGTTACCCAAGGCTCGACTGCCCAGAGGACGTTTACACCAAAGTCCTCTGCTATTAAACCTAAAACTAAATCAAAAATAATTAAGAAGAATCTAGCTAAAACAACTACTCGTAAAGCTTCTACACTCAAGTCTTCTACCATTAAGTCGCAAATAATTAAGAAGAATCTAGCGAAAGCAACTATTCGTAGGGCTTCTAAACTCAAGCCTGCTACCATTAAGCCTCAAACTAAACCCCAAATTATTAAGAATAATGTAGCTAAAGCAAGCGACTTACCAACTCAGCCGCAACTGGTAGCGCCAGTAGAAAGACAAAATCCAGTTGCAGATAGTTGGCCAAAAGGTCTGTGGTCTCAGGCTTCAGCCCAACAAGTACCATCTAGTAGACTGGCAAATGTCAAGACGCAAGTGGTGGTTGATTTAAGCGATCGCCGCACTTATGTATATGCAGGAGAAGAGGTGATCGCCAGCTATCCCATTGCTGTCGGCAAGAAAGGTTGGGAAACGCCCACAGGTTCTTTCCAGGTGATCCACATGCGACATTATCCAATCTGGCGTCACCCGATTACTGGCAAAGTATTTGAGGCTGGTACGGATAGTCCCTTGGGAGATAGATGGATTGGTTTTTGGTCAGATGGACGGAATGAAATTGGCTTTCATGGCACGCCGGATGTTGACCTGGTAGGAACGGCTGTATCCCACGGCTGCTTAAGAATGCGAAATTCTGATGTCCGATTGTTATATGAGCAAGTGAGTATAGGGACAAAAGTGTTAGTACGTGATTAATTAGTTAAGAGTCATTAGTCCTTTGTCCTTTGTCCTTTGTCTAAAACAAATGACCAATGACTAATGACTAATGACTAATGACTCTTAAAATTATAATTTTTGCTCAAAGTTAGGCGCGTATGTTTGGAGTAAAGCACTAACTTGGCGTACAACCTCATTGCCAGTATTTTTACCCAATGCTTGCCGTTCTGGGAAGAAATTGGGTCGATCGAGGTAACGGTTAATCGCCTCGCTTATTTGTTGAGAAATTAAGTCTTGCAGTTGTGCCTGAGCCGTTTGGCGCTGGAAGTTAGCACCCTCTTCTGTAGTAGCATACAAAGGTGGTAGCCGATTGAGAGCGTAAGCGGCAATATCCCCGACATCTAAAGAACTTTCGCTGGTGGCTTCAATTTCTGCGACTCGGGCGATCGCTTCTGTCAGCACCAATTCTTCCATAACGTTAATGAATTGTTTGCGAGGTACCGCCACTACCTCACCAGTCAATAACGCACCCATCAGGCGATCTAACGCCATATACTCTTCAATTGAGAGTTCTGAGGCGTTATCACAGATTCTACCGACTTCTGCTTCCATAGCTGGTGTCAAATAACCATCCTGGAGAGCTTGTTCTACAATTTTTTCGATACTCATAACGCTTATCATCATTTATGTTGGCAAAGCTTGGTAGGGACGGTATCAATCCAATTTATTTTGCCTAATTCTCAGCAAAAAATACACAAATTATGCAAAGACAGGATCAATTCTGCCTCTACTAGTTAACAACCTTAGTTCGCCAAGGTGTTGGATCAACAGATTGTCCGTTGACATATAGACCCCAGTGTAAATGCGGTCCCGTGGCTGCACCTGTTGAACCTACTGCACCAATTAGTTGACCAGCTTTCACAAAATCACCTTCTTTAACGTTAATACGACTCAGGTGCATGAAAATACTAGTTACTCCTTGACCGTGGTCAATGCCAACTACGTTACCGTGTATCCGAAACCCTTGGGATACCCTACCTACCAAAGCAACTCGCCCAGCGGCTGGGGCAATTACCGGTGAACCGGCAGCACCAGCGTAGTCAAGACCACGATGATAGTAGTCTTTTGCAAATGTACCATTATAGTAGCGACGTACACCATAGTTTGTACTCATCCGCCCTGCATTTGGCTTCAGGAATACTCCATTCCAATACTTTTCTGGTGTTTGTAGCGCCTTAAAAGCTGCCACACGCTTAAGTTCATACTCTGTGGCATCCACTCCAGCTTTACCAGGTGGCAAAGTAATGCGTTGTATGGGGAATTTGCGATTAAGCACATTCACTGCTAAGTTTTGCACTTGACCATCCCCCGCAACCCGAAGTGTTCTAGTTCCAGCTTTTTCTAATGGAGTTGTGGGAACAAAAGCCCGATACTGATTGGGCGCAATTTCAAAGGCTGGGTATGTATTCTTTCCACTGGCTACTGTTGGTTTTGTACTATTCTCTGGATTATCTAGATTAATCTGCACCGAGAGTGTATCCCCTAATTTAGGATTAGTTGGAATCACCTTTACTTGCAAAGCATCTACAGGTAATGCCAAGGCGATCGGGAGAACAGCAAATATTCCCTTTAACACATTTATTGCACGGCAATTGGCTGTCAAAGTTTTGACATCAAAACCGAGCAAATTTTTGTTTGAACTACTAGCGCTATTCTCAATAATCATAGAACTACAAAAACCCTTGCTTGTATTGGAAAATAGATTAGCTTATTATCGCTAGTGTTTCCTGTTTGAAGCCGATGTTGTTGACAACCATAAATTTTCGGAAATTCTCCAGGTATTTATGGATTGCAAGGGCGAATCATTTTATCTGTAATTTTAGGAAATTGGTTTTAACTCTAATAACCAAGGTGTATGACATTGGCAATGAGCATAAAATTTAACTGTGATTACATAAATAATACTTGAAGGAAATCTCGGAATCAACTGGACACTTTTTCAACTGGACACTAATATCACATTCTTAGGTTGAAATTGGTATGGGGAAATTACTTAAACTAGGTAAGTAAGTCAGTGAAGATAAATTAAACTATATACATACCATTCGGAAATATTATTTAAAAACTTACTGAGAATAGCGCTTTAGTTGCCAAAAAACTATGATATTAAGGCAAAAATGTGAGTCTGCCACGTCACACTTCAGATTTACTTTATAAATCAACTCTGAATCAGGGAATACGTTAATTAACTTTAGGCTGATAGTATTACTTTTGACTTGAGTATGCCATCTTCCATCTGAACTATGCGATCGGCAATGTCTAGGATGCGGTTGTCATGAGTAACCATCAAGATGGTACAGCCTTGTTCTTTTGCTAGTTTTTGCATGAGATTGACTATATCTCGTCCTGATTGACTGTCAAGGGCGGCGGTGGGTTCATCCGCGAGGATTATTTGAGGATGACTGACTAAAGCACGAGCGATCGCTACTCGTTGTTTTTGTCCACCAGACAGTTTATCAGGATAGTAATGCAAATGATTTCCCAATCCTACTTGCTCTAACATTTGGGCTGACCTAGCTCGCATCTTTTTTAACCCAAGATGTTTGTGCAATTCTAAAGCCATTTTGACGTTTTGGAGTGCCGTTAAACTACCATGCAAATTATGTGCTTGGAAAATATAACCGTTACGGCGTCGCGCTTGCACTAGTTCTTCAGCACTAGCACCACAAAGTTCTCGTCCCAACACCTGCAAACTACCAGATTGAGCAGAACGCAACCCACCCGCTAAGGTTAGTAAGGTAGTCTTTCCAGAACCAGAAGGCCCAGTCATGATAATAATTTCACCAGCATTAATCTCTAAGTTGATATTACATAAAACTTGCTTGCGGAGTGAGCCGTGACCAAAGTGGTGGTCGAGATTTTTAATAGAGATGACGGGTTTGCTAGTCATAAATAGCTCGATTACTCGTGATGATTGTCATTTGTCCTTAGTCATTAGTCCTTTTGAGTAACAAATGACAAATGACCAATGACAAATGACAATTTTTAGAACATATCAGCGGGATCGGTGGCTTGGAGTTTGCGGGTGGCGATCGCACCGGAAATTGTACACATAATGATGGTCAGTACTAATACCTGCAATGCCCGAATTGCAGTCATGTACATGGGCAAATTTGTAGCACTGCGAGTCAGTTGATAAAGCACTAAGGACACTCCCAGTCCGGGAAAGAAGCCCAATGCTGCCAAGATCAACGATTCTTCAAGCACCACACCTAGTAGGTAGTAATTGCGATATCCCATTGCTTTGAAGGTGGCGTATTCTCGAACGTGGGCATTAACATCGTTAGAGAGGACTTGATAGACGATGATCGTGCCTACCACAAATCCCATCGATACACCTAGACTGAAAATAAACCCAATTGGGGAATTTGTTCTCCAGAAGTTATTTTCAAATTCAATAAATTCGGCGTGGGTTAATACTCTGACATCATCTCTGAGGTAGGCTTTGAGCATTGCTGCTACTTTTTTCGGGTCATAGCCTGGTTTCAGAAGAATCAAACCTAGACTGACACTGCTCGACTGTCGCCCAGAAAATAGCCGCAAAAAGTTTTGATCGCTGGTAATCAGGTTGCCATCAAAGCCAAAGGAAGCCCCGACTTGGAATAAGCCACTAATGGTAATTGTGCGCCGTTCTATTTCAGTAGTCAGGGTTTTACCTTGGTCAATTTGAGCGATCGCTTTTTGATAATCTCCTCTTGCACCACGATCGAACAAGACGGTATCCGGCATTTTGATCGCTTGCAATTGCTGGTTAACATCTGGTAAGTCAAAGGCTGGTTTGTCTGGGTTAAAGCCGATAACTAACACCCCTGTCTCACGGTGTGTTTGGGGATTCTTCCAGATTGTGTTGTTAAAATACATTGGTTGTGCTGACTTCACCCCTGGTATATCCATTGCTTGGTAAAGTCGCCGCCGAGAAAATGTAGACAAGCTTGCTAAGTTACGGGCTTGGGGACTGGTTAAAACAATGTCTGCTTGCAAACTGCGATGTAGTCTGGTGTTACTGTCATACAGCGCAGTCTGAAAACCTAGCTGCATGAACATTAGAAGATCCGCAAAGGCAATGCCTGATAATGCTACGAAAAGACGGCTTTTTTCATGATTCAATTGCAGCCATCCTAGAGGAGTTCGCCGTTGCAGTTGTTTGAGCAATCTCATAATTAGGGACTGGGGATTGGGGATTAGGGACTTGGGATTAGGAACGGGGGATTAGGGACTGGGGATTGGGAGGGACTTCAGAACTCCACTCATCTACTTCAGAATCTCCCAGTCCCCAGTACCCACTACCCAGTCCCCAATCCCCTTTTCACAATTCAATTACTGCCTTAACTTGCATATTGGTTAAGGTGGCGGCTTTTTGGCTGGAAGTTTCATCTAGTCGAATGTGGACTTCTACTACTCTGTTGTCGATATTGCTGACGGGATCTGTGTTAATGACATTCTGCCGTCGCACTTGCAAGCCTTTGCGATCTACGATTCCCTGCAATTCAATCGGGAGGTTATCACCAAAGATTCGCACTTGCTGCCCTGAATGCACTTTGCCGATATCGCTTTCGTAGACTTCGGCGATGACATACATCTGGCTGGTTTGTCCAATATCTGCAATGCCATCATTTGATACTAATTCTCCAGGATGGGTATGGATCTCAAATACCTGTCCATTTTGAGGCGATCGCACTTCAGCTTGTTCTAGATTAACTTTTGCCAGATTCATCGCTGCTAGGGCACGATTGACTTCTGCTTTAGCAGCTTCTACATCCACTCCGCGCACTTCGGCGATTTCATCGAGTGTTGCTGTAGCTTGTTTAACTTGTTGCTGACTAGTTGATTGGGTACGATTTAACTGTGCTTGGGCTTCTTGCAAGGTTTTTTGAGCGGTTTCCAAGTTTAAATGCTTGCTATCCCGTTGCGAGGCGGGAATTGCGCCCTGTTGATATAGTTGCTGATAGCGTTCGTCTTCTGCTTGAGCGTTACGCACTTCGGCTTGAAATCGCTCAATTGTCGCGGCTTGGGCATTAATATCACCTTGGCGTTCGGCTTCTAGACGAGCGATCGCAGCTTTTTGGGCGGCAATTTCACCGCGTTTAGCACCTGCTTGGGTGCGGTTTAGGTTTGCTTGGGCTACTTTTACCTGTTCTTGCGCCTCTTTTAATGCTGCTTGGAGGCGATCGCGGCTGTTCAAAATTGCGATCGCTTGTCCTGCTTTTACCTTATCCCCCTCTTTCACTAATAACTTTTCTACCCGACTTCCTTCCGCAGACACCGCAGCAGAGAGTTTAATTACCTTTCCCTGTGGTTCGAGTCGCCCTAAAGCTGTTACTGTTTTTAATTGTGGCAATTGTGTTGCTGGCACTTGTGCCTCTTGATTGGCATAATTTTGCCCGCGTTTTACTATATAAAAACTTATGCCGCCAACCAATAAAGATATAGTTATACCTATAGCAACGGATGGACGCAGAATAGACTTAGGGGACGTTCTGTACCCTAGCTTTGAGTTTCGCACCATAGATTACCTCTTAACTAGTGGCGCAGAAAAAAGAACAGATTAGGCTTTTCTCCGTACTTGTTTGCTAATTGCTACTTCTTTAGTCAGTTATTCTTGATTTATAACTTCCAAGTCCATAAAATAATTTGGAAATTGTTGAGCTTTTACTTAGATGAAGTGATTTAGCTGGTTAGGATAACAACGAATATCTCTACCGAATTAGAGGTTTATGTTTTTAGCAAACTACTTTTGTTTGATGAAAGTACTCAGGTATAGTAAACGGTTTTAAAATTCTGGGTTGTAACAGCGCCAACAATCACAATCAAATTAAGTAAATAACAAAAAATATTTGCTGTGATTGCGATCGGTGGAAATTTATATCAAATTTTGATGATTATAGTGTTTCCTAATGACATGATGTACCTCACTCAGCGAAGAACCGCTATAATCCCATTCAAAGATAACGTTAACTAAACCGCATTGGGATACCTGTAGCTTGCAATTTTCACAAATCAAATAGGATTGCTGTATTAAGTCTGTTTGCTATTGGGAATTATAAAGATAGCGATACAGAACTTTCACAATAGTTTTGACGCATCTTTTTATAGTATAAATGTACTAACTTTTAGTTATACAGCCATGCAACCTCTTCAACCAGTTAGCGGATCGGATTTGCAAAGATTTTTGTCAGCACCAGAGGAGTTATTGCAACAGTCAGTAGCATTGCAATTAGCCGTTGCTAGTTTCCATCAGACACCGCGTAGTCTCCTAGAGATTCTAGTTAATAGTCCTGATGAGCAGGTAGCAGAAGCAGCAAGCTTACACGTAAATTTGGCAGGAGAAATAACAGACGGCTGGCAGCAAGCAGTTGATGAAATCCTGCAACAGCGTCAGCTAGGGCAAAACGACCGATTGGCGGTAGAACTTCTCAAAATCGGGACTGTACCTCCTTGCTTTCTCAGCGAATGGGTTCCAGCCGAACCACTAATTCAAGGGTTGCGAAATCCCCAAATGCCGTTGCGTTATCGGTTGCAATTACTACAACGACTATCACAGGAACCAACTTTAGAACCGAGGTTACAGGTAGCAGAGTCGCCAGAAACGCCGTCAGCAGTGTTGGAACAATTAGCAGGTGATTTAGAATTACCAGTGCGGTTGGCGGTGAAATTTAATCCCAGTTGTCCACCACCATTAATTGAACTCGTGGAAGGACAGTATGTTATTGCATCTGACTGGAATACCGATAGCGAACAATTAGCGATGCTGGGGCAGAGTCGTTGGGCGTGGGTGCGGTTGGCTGTGGCGCAAAATCCCTCAGCGACAGCAGAGACGCTGATGCAGTTGGCTGGAGATGCAGTGTACAAAATTCAGTTAGCGGTAGCGAAGAATCCAGAAACACCGGCAGATGTGTTGGCTGTGTTGGCAGAAAATCAAGATAAAGCGATACAAGCAGCTGTCGCAGAACATAGGAATGCAACGGAAGAAATATTGCATCAACTGTTCCCAACTCAACAGCAGCTTTTGAAAAGAAGGGAAAATTTACCAACTAGTATTTTAGAGCGATTTTTTAACGAAGTAGCGACAGAGAAACCGCTTTGGAAAAATTACAAATGGCGGTATCTGTTTCTAGATCAGCCAAATACACCAACCTGGATTTTATCTGAGTTAGCGAATGTTGATTTGGAGGCATTGAAGAGCCAAACTAATTTTTCACTGATATTCCAAACTTTAGAAGAAGGCATGACCGTGCAAAAATGGCTTCAAGATGAGATAGGATTTTTGGCTGATATTGCTAAACATCCCCAAGTTTCAGTGGAAATTTTACAACATTTGGCACAATATCCTAATCCTAATGTACAGATAGCCGTTACTCAGAATTCTTTAACTCCAACAGAACTTAAGCTGAGTTTACTAGAAGATTTAGCTGTTTGTCCTGATGAGAAGATTCAAGTCCAAATTGCAGCACACCCAGATACTCCTGTACATATTTTGGAGGCGATGGGACGAAATGAGTTTTATCACACAAAGCTATTACGAGAAATTAGACGAGTTTTAGCCTCTGAATATGCCGTTGATGCTTGGTCTTATAAATCTACCGCAGATAGATTTATGTCTTTTTTCAAGCACGAGATTTTGTATTCAGCAGGTATATCTGTTGATATCGATCGCTGGATAGAAATGATTGAGTGTCTTAATATGGTGGAAAATGCTAAACATTGGACAGGAATTATAGAGGATTTAGAGTATGTTGAAGAACTTGGAGATTCACCTTTTGAACGAAATTCCTATGTATCTCAATTAATACCTTTTTGGGCGGAGGTGCTGCCGAAATTACCAAATAAATTACTGCAAAAAGTTGTTGCAAATCTTCTAGAAATCTTGGCATTGATTGAAAGTGATGTGAAAAACTACCTACGTTCTGTTGGTATAGCATTAATTGGTAATTCAAATACTCCAGTTACTTTAAGAGAAGAGTTAAAAAATCAACTTATTAGACCATCAATTCCTTTAGATCATCCTTTCAGTGATTGTGACCTGTTTTTAGCACTTATTTACAATCCAGCTACTTCCGAAGATGAGCGAAGAGAGTATTTTCAAGAGATGTTAAACTATGCAAATATCCGTCAAAGGATGGCTGGAGATCCTCGAACTCCGCAAAATATTTTAGAACAATTAGTTGAACGAGGTGAAAAAGAAGCGATCGCCAGAAATCCGGCTACACCTGAATATCTTCTCAGACGAATTGCAGATGAGCCACAACCGCATGATTCGATCTGGAGGGTTATTGCTGAAAACCCAAACGCTCCTGCTGATTCACTGCTTCGATTTGTCCATCATCCCCATGAGAGACAAACTGATAGTAATGTCACAATGTTTGACTTAGTGATTGCAAATCCCAACTTACCTATTTTAGAACGTTATCGATTGCTACTTGGTAAAGAAGAAGCTCAAGAAGTTGCCAAAGCTCACCAATTAATGGCACAGCGTCCCGATAGTCCTTACGCTTTGGCGCAGGTTGTGCAAAAAGGGGATCAAAAAGCTAAATTGATCGCAGCACGTAGCAATAAAACTCCGATTCAAATATTGGAGCAACTGGCAAAAGATCCAGATGAAACTGTGCGTCAAGCTGTTTCACAAAACTCCAATTTACCTCTCAATCGTTTACTCGAACTTGCACGAGATTCTAGTGTAATAATTCGACAGACACTTGCCTATAAATCATCTCATAATAAAACGTCAACAGCTATTCAACTATTAGAAATATTAGCGCAAGATGAATCTGAGCAAGTCAGAGCCAAAGTTGCAGAACATCCCGATTCATCTGTTGAAATTTTGACGCGGTTAGCCAACGATACTAGCCGTGAAGTAAAAGCAAAACTAACTGCTAATCCTAATACTCCTGTCACAATTCTTACTCGCTTGGGTTTAGAAGAAAATCTCGTAAATCAACGTAATCCTAATACACCAGGGATTGTGCTTGCTCAGGCGGTTAAAAACATGAGTAGCAAAAATCTTGCTGATTTTATTAAACATCCTGTCAAAGGTTCACAAATGCCTGCTGAAACTTTGTCACAGTTAGCAAGTCACACCGATAGTTCAGTGCGGTATCGAGTCGCATCTCACCCTAATACACCAGCCACCGTTTTAAGACAGTTAGCTAGAGACTCTTATGTAGCTACAGTTCGTGCTGTCGCCAGTAATGCTAATACATTTCCTGAAACTTTAGAAGTGCTAGCTAATCACCCAGATTTTACAACTCGTTTGGAAGTTGTTCGCAATCCCAACACACCGCCTCGCGCACTTGCTGAAATTGTTTTGAGTAGCCAAAATTCAGGAAATATGCCAAATCAAACAGTGGATATGCTCAAAAGTGCATTTCCGGGGAATCATAATGATGTGCTGCAATCTATAGCTGGTAATTCTCGCACACCTATTGAGGCATTGGAGATTTTAGCAAGAAGAGAATTTATCGGTGCAACACCCGATCGCCACTCGATTCTTCCACCCACAACTGATGATAATATAGTGCGATCGCTTGCATACAACCCCAGCTTAACACCACAACTACTGAGCATTCTTGTCCAAGATCCTTGTGTAGAAGTGCGGATTTATTTAGTTCGCCATCCCAATTTGACAGAGGCGTTGTGGTTACAGTTAGCAGAAGATACGGAAATATCCGTGCGTGAAGCTGTTGCGGCTACAATCAACGCACCTGTAAGCGTTTTGGAATTACTGGCACAGGATGAACAAGTAGAGGTGCGAATCAAAGTAGCGACTAACCTCAATACACCAATTACTGTTTTACAAGTTCTCGCAGGTGATGAAAACTCCAGTGTTCGCACTGCTGCGGCTAGCAATTCTAACCTACCTGAAACAATACTGACACAACTGGCAAACGATGAAAAAGTCGAAGTCCGCCGCGCAGTTGCTCAAAATCCCAACACACCTGCATCCATCCGCGAAACCCTCCGCGATTTAGTTGTCCAACCCACCACCCGCCAAACCAGTCCCACATTGCGCGGACTCAGCCGCCTCTACAACCCCAGCACTGATGATTTAGTAAGCATACTTGTAGAATACGCGAGTTCAGAAAATGCCTTTGTGCGGTTCGTGACACTGCTTAATCCCCTAACTCCTCATGAAGTGCTGACTCAAGCAGCGCAGTCTGCATCCTGGCTAGAACGCTACGCCGTTGCTGATAATTCAGGGACTCCAAGCGTTTTACGCCAGCAACTTGCTGAAGATAGCAACCGGATTGTCCGCGCAGCCGCTAGAGTTAATACCAATTCGTAATATTTCGGCTGCGCTCAATACAAGTTCGTAATTCGTAATTCGTAATTAATATCCGTCAGATTTAGTAGGGGTTTCAGGGTTTGAATTTGTTGCTGGATTTTAGAGAATTGGTATAACTTGTAAATAATTGAGGATGTTGCAGATGGCATACAGTGATTTCACACTTGCCAAAGTTCGAGAAACATTTCAACTTGTAATTGATGAAAAGCGCAATCTTTTCAAAGATGTGTCGCCTATTCAACCTTCCCCTACCTTAACAACGCTCTTAGAAGAATATACTCAATTAGCAACTGCCATCAACACTGAAAAAGCGCGTTCAGAATTACTAATTATGCCAGTTCTTACGGAAGTTAGGCGAAAGTTAAATTATCAAATATCACTGTTTTTTGGAACAGATTTTGATGTAGATAGTAGTAAAGGATTAAATGAATTTTGTGATTTCATTCTCTCTGGTTCTGAAGAACAATTTTATATTAAAGCGCCTGTAATGACAATTGTTGAGGCGAAAAATGAAAATATCAAAGGTGGTTTAGGACAATGTATTGCCACTATGCTAGCTGCCCAATTATTCAATCAAAATACTCAACAAGAAGTTAAGACAATCTATGGAGCTGTCACTAGTGGAACCAACTGGCGGTTTTTAATGTTGGAAGGACTAACAGCATACATTGATATAGTTGAATACTATATCAATGATGTTGAGAAAATTCTTGGTATTCTGTTGCAACCATTTCAAACTGCTTTGCTACAAGCATAGTTATGATAATCATCGTAAATAAAAAAATAATTTGCTCAAGTATCAACATTAAAATTAATTATAGCTAATTGTATGAATTTTGAAACCGAAAAAATCTTAGCTACTCTTGAAATTGTAACTGAGCAATACCTCAATTTCCATTTACCAAATAATGAAAATTCCTGTTTAGAACCTTTCTTTTGGGATATAACTCAAAAAGGCGATTTTAGTTTACTTAATCTTGGACACGATCGAGGATGGATAACTCTAACGGATATTGATGTTGCTGTAAAAAGTTGGCAAGCATTAGAACGTCGCGGTTATTTAAACCCAGATGATGATCCTGGTGACTATGAAGATGAAGATATTATCAGTTTTGAATTAGCTGATGAAAGAGCAAAGATATATCAGACTTTGGCTGATACCATCCAAAAAAATATCTACAATATAGAAGTTTTTAAATTCAGTCAAATTCCTGCCTATTCATTTTATGTGGTGTTAGGGCAAAACCAAGAAAATAATTGGTTTTGTTTT
This sequence comes from Nostoc sp. DedSLP04, assembly GCF_034530775.1. Classification (NCBI taxonomy): domain Bacteria; kingdom Bacillati; phylum Cyanobacteriota; class Cyanophyceae; order Nostocales; family Nostocaceae; genus Nostoc; species Nostoc sp. DedSLP04. The sequence continues at coordinate 132,308 of NZ_JAVRCL010000005.1, forward strand.
TCTCAAACTGTTGCTAGAGAGACAAAATTAGAAGGAGAAATAAAATGCTATAATATACCTGATTTAACAATGCAGTCATCTTTGGATAGCAATACCGCTAAATTGAAAGATGAATTTCAGCAAATCATCAATCAATTACAACCTATTAGTATTTATGGTTATTACGGTGGTGGTTATGATTATAGATTCAATCATTATTTAGTCACTGGGATAGCAAACTCTAAAGAAAAAGCTCTGTTAATAGCTCTACATCAAGCAGGAATGCTTGATATTGCTAGATTTTATGAATTTAGCCCAGAAGCTTTATCTTGGAGATGGGACAAAGATGAAATGGTTAATTTTTACCCCAAGTATCAAAAAATAAATCAATTTTTGACACAAAATCTTTCCGATTTAAGAATGATTAGATGTAGTTTTTGGAATCGTGAATGTATATATGTCATTGGCCAAACCAATGCTGGAGATGTAACTGGCATTTATATAGAAAGTGATTTTGATTACAATCCCTAAAAATATGTTGCTCGTTGATTGTATTGGATTTGTGAGAATTGCTCACAAAGAATCTGCTTAAGATGCTGCAACAACAGCACTGTCATTTACTAACTTGCCATCTTCCATATAAACGATGCGATCGGCAATATCTAAAATGCGGTTGTCATGAGTAACCAAGAGAATGGTACAATCTTGTTCCTTAGCTAGTTTTTGCATGAGGTTAACTACATCTCGTCCCGATTTACTGTCAAGGGCGGCGGTAGGTTCATCTGCTAAGACAATTTTAGGACGACCGACCAATGCACGAGCGATCGCAACTCTTTGTTTTTGTCCCCCAGATAAATCATCAGGATAATAATTCAGGCGCTCTCCTAATCCTACCTCCTCTAACATTTGGGCTGACCGGGTTTTCATTTCTGCCACCGAAATATTATTATGCACTTCCAAACCCATTCTGACGTTCTGGAGCGCTGTCAGGCTACCGTGCAAATTGTGGGCTTGGAAAATATAACCGTTATTGCGTCGTGCTTGGGTAAGTTGTCCTTTGTTAGCACCACACAGTTCTTGTTCTAATATCTGCAAACTGCCAGATTGGGCAGAACGCAAGCCGCCAACTAAAGTGAGAAGTGTAGTTTTACCAGAACCAGAAGGCCCAGTCATAATAATAATTTCGCCAGCGTTAATATCCAAATTGATATCAAAGAGAACTTGCTTGCGGAGTTGACCATGACCAAAATAGTGGTCGAGATTTTTAACAGAAATTACAGGTTGACTACTCATAAATAGCTTGATTACTCGTGATGATTGTCATTTGTCCTTAGTCATTAGTCCTTTTGAGTAACAAATGACAAATGACTAATGACAAAGGACTAATTTCAAAACATATCTGCGGGGTCAGCAGACTGTAATTTCCGAGTAGCGATCGCACCAGAAATTATACACATAATCATCGTCAGAGTTAATACCGTCAAAGCTCGTGCTACGGTCATGTAAACTGGCAAATTGGTGGCATTACGAGTTAAATGATAAAGTCCTAAAGGTGCGATCGCTCCTGGGATAAAGCCTAAAACTGCCAAAATTATCGCCTCTTCAAACACCACACCTAATAAGTAGAGATTGTTATATCCCATTGCTTTAAAAGTGGCGTATTCTTTGATATGGGAATTCACATCTGTAGAAAGAACTTGATAGACGATAATCACGCCCACTAGAAACCCCATTGCTACACCCAGGCTGAAGATAAATCCGATCGCCGTATTTGTTTTCCAATAATTTATTTCAAATTCGAGAAATTCTGCTTTGGTTAAAACTTTAACATCATTATCTAAATGAGATTCTAAAGCTGCTTTCATCTGTTTTGGGTCATAGCCTGGTTGCAACTGCACCAAACCTAAACTGACACTGCTGGCTTCTTGTCTGGGAAATAATCGCAGAAAGTTCTGGTCGCTGGTGATTAAAGTACCATCGGCTATGAAGGAAGCTCCGACTGAAAATAAGCCGCTAACGGTAATTGTCCGCCGTTCTATTTCGGTTGTGACTGTTTTACCTTGTTCAATTTTGGCGATCGCTTCATTGTAATCTCCTCTAGAGGCGCGATCGAACAGAACAGTATCTGGTAGCTTAATAGCATCTATCTGGCGATTCACATCCGCTAAGTTCAACATTTGGCGATCGGGATTGAACCCCATAACTAATATTGTCGTCTTCTGATGTGTTTGGGGATTTTTCCAATCAACAATGTTGACATACATTCCTTCTGCCGACTTTACACCTGGTACATCCATTACTTGATACAACCGCCGCCGCGTAAAGCTAGACATATATGCTAGATTACGTGCTTGCGGGCTGATGACAAACATATCAGCCTGCATACTCCGATGCAGCATTGTGTTACTTTCAAACAGGGCATTCTGAAACCCTAGCTGCATGAACATCAAAACATCGGCAAAGGCAATACCTGACAATGCCACCAAAAGACGACCTTTTTCATGACTTAGTTGCAGCCATCCTAAAGGCGTTCGCCGCCGTACTTGTTCGATTAATTTCATAAGAGGGAGTGGGGAGTGGGGAAATGAGGGAGAGGAGGGAGCAGGGGGAGCAGGGGAGCAGGGGAGATGAGGGGACAAGGGGACAAGGGGACAAGGGGACAAGAGGACAAGGAGATAAACAAAACTCTTAACTCTTAACTCCTAACTCAGCACTCCTAACGCCCAATGCCCAATGCCCAATTCCCTTTAAAGTTCAATCACCGCCTTGACTTGTAAATTAGTTAAGTTAGAAGCATTTTGGCTGGATAGTTTATTTAGTTGCACATGCACTTCTACTACTCTGGCATCAATATTGCTAGAGGGGTCAGCATTGATCAGATTTTGCCGCTTTACCTGCATACCAATCCAATCCACTCTTCCCCCTAATTCATTGCGGAGGGAATCACTGCTTACCAGCACCGGTTGTCCCGGACGCACTCTCTTGATATCACTTTGGTACACTTCTACTACTGCATACATCTGGTCGGTTTGACCTAAAGCCACAATTCCTTCATTGCCAACAGTTTCTCCGGCTCGTGTATTTATTTCCAAAATTTGACCGGCTTTAGGAGCCACAACGTATGCCTCTGCCAGTTCTGCTCTAATTTTCTCCACGGTGGCTTGAGCGCTGTCTATCTCTGCTTGTGCATTTGCTATATCTGTAGGACGAACTTCAGTGGTTTGATTTAGGTTAGCTTTTGCTTCGTTAATCTGCTGTTGCAAGCTGGCAAGGGTTTGATTTTGGTTGGCTTTTGCTTCGTTAAGCTGCTGTTGTAGGGTCGCTACAGTTCTTGTCTGGGTGGCTTGGCTTTCAATTAAGGCTTGAGTAGAAGTTTCAGCGCTTAGGCGTCTTTTATCAACTTCTTCGCTAGAAATTGCTCCTGCTTTGTATAAAGTTTCGTAGCGCTGCACGTCAGCTTGGGCATTATTTTTTTCGGCGGCTACGCGAGCTACTGTTGCTTGCAAGCTGCGTTGTTGCCCAAGGAGTTCTGCTTCTAGACGATTAATTGTGGCTTGCTGAGTTTTAATGTTTCCTTGTAGTTCTACTTGTACGCGATTCACCGTAGCTTGACGCGCTCCAATTTCTCCCTGTTTGGCTCCAGCTTTTACCTGGTTAAGGCGGGATTTGGCAACTTGAACTTGTTTTTGTGCTTCAGCCAAAGTAGCTTGTAGGCGAGCGCGGTTGTCCATAATCGCAACTACCTGCCCAGCTTTGACGCGATCGCCTTCTTTCACCAATAGTTGCTCTACCCGATTTCCTTCACCCATTGAAGAAGGCGCTGACAGTTTTATTACCTCTCCCTTTGGTTCCAACCGCCCTAATGCTGTTACTGTTTTTACCACAGGCTGAACTGCTACTGGTGCTTTTTGCTTTTCATTACCTGTAGCCTGAAGCCTCGATACTGTATAAACACTGAATGCACCTGTCACAAAAGCTGCAATAATTGCAAGTAGAAGAGGCGATCGCAAAAGATTCTGAGAAGACCTTAAACCCTCTGAATTCCTGTTTTGCTCCATACTATTTTCCCCTTACCACCAGTAGCAACTTGTACTAAACTGTCCAGTTCAATTTATGCTAAACTAAACGGACTAGTTTAGTCAAGAAGATACAACCAAACTTGTCAATCAATTTACTCGGCATTATTCAGCAAAATGCTATTTCCGATTAAGATTGATTGTCTACCACAAGAAAGTAGCAGAGAGAAAAGCTGATAATAGAGGCTTTTGGGCTTTATCGAAGGGTATATTTATCACCGAAAGCATGAGGAAGACTGCCCCCTGCCCCCTGCCTCCTGCCTCCTTCATTTTCGCCATTTCATCCTGGGGCATTTTGCAGCATCTATTAATATTGTTTATAAGAAAGGATGATTAATAAATGGTACGCATCAAAGCTGACGAAGTGGATCGAGACAATTCCGTTGATAAAGTGGAGCAAATTCTGCAAGGGGCAATGCAAGAATTCCTTCAACATGGCTATGCTGGTACAAGCATGGATCGGGTAGCAGTAGCAGCAGGTGTTTCTAAAGCGACAGTCTACAGCCACTTTCAAGATAAAGAAGGACTTTTTAAAGTACTGTTAGAGCAACTGACAAGTAAAAAGAATAGTTCCATTTTTGGCACAGAACCGATTGAGGGAGAACCAGCCACAATACTGCGCCAGGTAGCAACCAAAGCATTAGATCAGATGCTTAATGACGAAGAACATAGTGCATTTATGCGAGTACTAATCGGAGAATCTGGGCGTTTTCCTGAGTTAGCTCAAATTTGTGTTCGGGTGATGATTAAACCAGTAGCGGAAACTCTCACTCACTACTTGGCGGCTCCAGAATTAAACATACCTGACCCAGAGGCAACAGCAAGAATTCTCTTAGGAACATTGGTGCATTTTCATATTACTCAAAATGTGATGCATGGACAGGACATCGTACCAATGGAAAGCGATCGCCTGATTGATGCCTTGACACACCTAATCACTAAATGTGCGGATTGATTTGGTTATCTCCCGGTGCGTAGCGCTTGTTTGGTCGAAAGGTCATAAACTGATAGTTAAAAAACAAGCCCTAACAAAAATATGGCTACTGAAAACCTTCTGCTCACCGCCTTGCCCCGCGAGGTGTACAAGCGGATAGAAAGCAAAATGGAGCAGGTAGACCTTTCATCCGGCAAGATACTCAACAGACCGGGCGAAGCCATCGAAGAAGTTTACTTCCCCCTCACCTGCCTGATTTCAGTCACCATCACGATGATGGACGGCATTACAGTAGAAGCCGGAGTGGTCGGAAGCCGCGAGATGGTAGGGATCAACGCCTTCATGGGCGGTGAGGAGACGACGCAGACCGAGTACATCATACAGATTCCCGGTAAGGCGGTGAAAATGAAGGCACATCTGCTGCTTCACGAGTTCGACACCAATAAGTCGTTGCGGGACGTGCTGCTCAAATACACACAGGCTTATATCGCGCAAATCTCGCAGAATGTTGCCTGTAACCGCACTCATACTATAGAAAAACGCATGGCCCGTTGGTTGCTTGAGTCGAGCGATCGTCTCTACTCCGATGAACTATTTTTGTCCCATGAGTTCCTCTCCCATATGCTGGGCGTGCGCCGTTCTGGTATTACCGAAACCGCCCACATCCTAGAAAAGAAAGGTCTCATCGAATGCGGCCGAAAGAAAATCAAAACCATCGATCGGCAGGGACTAGAAAAAGCTTCTTGTGAGTGTTATGAGGTAATCAAACAGGAATACGATCGCTTGCTAAAGTTTAAGCTAGAGAGATAACGAACAAAGTCCTTCTCACCTTTCTAGCGATAATAGAGGCTGGCACGAGACGCGATCGGTGTCGCGCACCATCCAGCGCAAGCCTGTTAACTTGCCTTTAACATCGCGGATAGGAGCTACAGTCATAGCAGCCTCAAAAGGCTCACAGTCACGGGGCTGTATCTGTAATATCCACTCTTGCACATAGTCACACTCAGAACTGTGCATCTGGTTTAGTTGAGAACGAAACGCCTGACGTTTTTCTACTGCAATGAAACAGACCAACGGTTTGTCTACCAAAAATCGTTGTTGAAGATTGAACAGTGTAGCAGTGGCACGATTAGCTGACAGAATTTTCCCTTGTGTATCGCTCACCAAGTAAGCATTTGGTATGAAATTTAATAGGTCTTGGTAGCGCTTGTATACTTCTCTAAGCCGCGTTTGTACATTTACCAATTTTTGAGTTTGCTCGAACAGTTTCTCTGTAGCTATCTCTAGTGTTTTTGAAGCAGTATCAAGTTCTTTCAAGACTGCCAGCAGCAAATCGCTTTCTGGCTGTACTGTGGTGTTGGCATCTTCGTACAAGTTAGCTAAACGCTCTTGCAGTGACTGTAACTTCTGGGCAAACATATTTAGATTCATTATCAATTCAGGTGACATATAAGTTCAATCCCTGAATAGAAAGAGACTGTTAACCAATTCCTAATGGGTTTTATCCCACCAATCATTCGTTACTGGCTATAAACCTAGTAACGAGAAGTTAAGAGATATTGCCATTGATGAATTTGTTCTCAAATTTCTTAGACTTAGGGGTTACTTAGATTTAAGTATTGTTTAAAGACTAAAAAACTTAGTGGCTCCTAGTCAGTACGATTCCGTACAATAGACCTGCAAGAGGTCTATTATCTTCGCTCTAAAAAGTGATAAACGACATAAACCCAAAAGCCGCACCTTTAATTGTTAGTGCGGCTTTGAGTTATACAGAGATGGGGTTGGCTCTATTAATATTTGTAAAAAGTATCTGGGATATTTCGATGTCCCAGTACTTGGGGTTATGGCATCCCCCACTGGTTTAAGATTTCATCATCTCCAGCGTAGCTCTGTGCAAGCACGACTTGATGCACAATGAAAAAATCCCCTTGCTGTCTTAAACAGAGAGAATGCCAATGTTTTTTTCATAGAAGCTACAGTGCCTTCCTTACAAGCTGCTACAACTATATCCTCCAGCGATCGCTAGATAACTAGGCAGGAATGACTTGAATAACTAGGGCACGTTTATCTAGCGACTGGATCTTACCTACTTTACTAAGATCGTTTGCAATTCGGTCTAGCATCTCTCCCGCTTTGTCACGATATTGATGTTCTCGGCCTCGTAAACGAATGGCAAACTTGACAGAATCGCCTTTACTCAACCATTGACCTGCTTGTTCGATGCGTAAATTGTAATCAGCCAGACCCACGTTTAAACCGAATCGAACTTCTTTTACCGTGGGTCTAGCACTTTGGCTTTGACGTTTTTTCTTTTGATACTGAAGCTTGCCATAGTTGAGAATCTTGGCGATTGGAGCGTCTTTACCTTGAGAGACTACAACTAAGTCAAGCTCTAAGCTTTCGGCTAGCTGTAACGCCTCATTGGTGTCGATTAGACCACGATTGTTATTCTCATGGTCGATCAAGAAGACGCTAGGTGACTTGATTTGTGAATTAATCAGTTGCTTTTGGATTGCGATAACGAATTTCTCCCATTTGTTCAATACTTTGCTTTACAAGCAGGTAATGCCAATTTAACACAACACAGAATCAGAGCAACTTTAAACAACACAATGAACGCCAATCTGTTAGAATGAAGCACTGCGGCACTCGCTCTCAGTCTTTGCGCTACTGCCCATCCAGCTTTTCAATGATTTTTATCCGTCCGCCTAAGACTGACGCCATCATTGGCGACAGGCCGATGTTATTTTTGGAGTCTTATGTCTTTTTCCAATCTCGGCTTGTCCAATGAAATTATCCGTGCAGTTACCGAACGAGGGTACACGGAACCCACGCCAATCCAGATGCAGGCGATTCCTGCTGTTTTGTCGGGTAAAGATTTATTAGCTGGGGCACAAACTGGCACTGGAAAGACCGCTAGTTTTACACTGCCGCTCTTGCATCGATTGTCGTCTAATAAGAGCAAAGCTACGTCTAATGGATACCCACCAATCCGGGCACTGATTCTCACCCCGACTCGCGAACTCGCTGCCCAAGTGGAAGAAAGCGTGCGCGAGTACGGCAAGTACTTAAATCTCAACTCGATGGTGATGTTTGGTGGAGTCAGTATTAATCTGCAAAAACAGCGTTTGAGGGGTCGAGTGGATATTTTGGTTGCGACTCCAGGGCGACTGCTAGACCACGTACAGCAGGGTACGCTGAATTTATCGCAGATTGAGGTTTTGGTGCTGGATGAAGCCGATCGGATGCTGGATATGGGTTTTATTAATGATATCCGCCGCATCCTCTTACTTTTGCCCAAACAGCGACAGAATTTGCTATTTTTCGCGACTTTCTCAGACAAAATTAAGACACTAGCCGCCGGACTACTCAATAATCCGACGATGATTGAGGTAGCACGCCGCAACGTTACCGCCGACACGATCGCCCAGAAAGTTTACCAAGTAGACCGTGACAAAAAACGCCAATTACTTGCTCATCTGATTCGGCGAGATAATTGGTATCAAGTGCTAGTGTTCACTCGTACCAAGTATGGCGCCGATCGTTTGGTGAAGCAATTGGGCGAAGACCGCATTCAAGCCTTGGCAATCCACGGTAATAAGAGCCAGCCTGTGCGTACTAACGCTCTGGCCAAGTTCAAAAATGGCACCTTACAAGTATTGGTGGCGACAGACATAGCTGCTAGGGGGCTTGACATCAGCGAACTGCCCCATGTTGTTAACTTTGATTTGCCCAATGTACCAGAAGATTATGTTCATCGTATTGGTCGCACCGGTCGCGCTGGCGCATCAGGTGAAGCTGTATCGCTAGTGTGTATCGATGAACAGCATCTCTTGAAAGATATCGAAAAACTGATTGAGCAACGCTTGCCGAAGGAAGTGGTTGCTGGTTTTGCGCCTAACCCCGATACCAACCCCGAACCAATCCCAAATGGACGGCAACACAGAGCCAAGCCTGGAGGTGAGAAGCGTCCGGCTCGTACTCCTAAACCGTTACCACAGAAATCAGCTAAACGTAAAGCAGCGCCACCTGCCACCAATGGCCAGAAACCTGGCGCTCGTTCATCGGCATCGCGCCGTTCTGCTAAAGGCGATCGCTAACATTTGTTAGCTGTTCAATAGATTGATTTTTCACGGCTCCTAGAAAATATTCAATGTAATCTCTGTCACATACAGTTGTCGGAATGCAGTTAACAGTGTCATAAACAAAAGGTGAAGGTTAATCTGTAGGGTATAACTTACCTTAGAGTTGCTTGACCTCTAGCTTCGATGGATCTATCACACTCATGACTGAACTGACGCTACGCCTACAAGAGGGAGATACCGAAACCACGATCGCAGTTGACCAAGATGTATTTACAATTGGTCGTTTGCCGGAATGTAACTTGTACTTACCTTTTGGTGGAGTATCCCGCAACCATGCTCGCCTAGTAAAAACGGCTGACGGTGTGTGGACTATTGAGGATCTGGGCAGCAAAAACGGGACGCAAGTCAATAAATATCTGGTTAACTATCCCCAAGAGTTACATCACGGTGATATCGTTTGGCTGGGCAATGTTAGCCTGGTAGTGCTGCTCACAACCCCTGTTTCTCAACCGACACATGAGTATCCCGGAATTTCGGACATTAACGAGCAAAGAACAATCCTTCATAATGTTGAACAATTACAACAGCAATGGATTGCAGCTGATAGCAAAGATGGCAACATCAGTAATAAGGACAAAACTATTGCCCGTCTCAAAGATTTAGTTGACATAGCGAAAAATCTTTGTGCAGCCGCATCTATAGAAGAGATTTTTTCTCAAGTGCAGCAAGTAGTTTTTCGTTATCTTGATAGTATCGATCGCTTGGCATTATTAATTGATGTCAATGGTTGCGGCCAGTTGGAATTAATGAATGCTGCCACTCGAAATATTTCCCAACAGAAACATCTCCCTTCTGATGGTAGTTGGATTAGTCGTAGTATCTGTCAAAAAGTCTTTGACGAAAAAGTCGTCATTCAAACCGGTGATACTCATCAGGATGAACGGTTTGCTAGCGAACAGAGTATTTTAGTCAAAGGCATTCGTAGCGCGATGGCAGTGCCTTTATGGGATGAAAATAAAGTTGTGGGCGTATTGTATGCCGATGCCAATTTTTCTTCTTATCATTGGGCAAATGAAGGTGAAGAAGAATTGAGCTTTTTTTCTGCTTTAGCAAACCTTGTCGCTTCTAGCGTGCAGCGTTGGCTATTAGTAGAAAAACTCAAAACTGAAGAGATGATTCGTCACCGACTAGAACGCTATCATTCTCCAGCAGTTGTACAGCAGTTGATCTCTGTAGGCGGATTACCAGGTGGTCGTTTAGCTCCCACCGAGAGCGAAATCAGTATTTTGTTTGCTGATTTAGTTGGCTTTACGGCAATTTCTGAAAGATTAACACCAACTGCGATCGCTCAACTATTAAATAATTTATTTGAAGAAATGCTAAAAGAAGTGTTTACTTGCGGTGGCACTTTAGATAAATATATTGGCGATTGTATTATGGCATTTTTTGGCGCTCCAGAACCGCAAGCAGATCATGCCGATCGCGCTGTTACAGCTGCCAAGGGAATGCTCACTCGTCTCGAACATCTGAATGCCAATGGTTTTTGGCTAGAACCTCTGCAATTACGGATTGCGATTAATAGCGGTAAAGCAGTGGTGGGAGATGTTGGTAGTTCCCAAAGGGTAGATTATACGGCATTAGGCGCAACGATTAATCTTGCTGCTCGGATGGAAGCAGTTTGTCCCCCTAGTGAATGCGTGATTAGTGAAGCCACCCATACAATGCTTTCACAACCCTCAGACTTCCAAGAAATGGGAGATTATCGTTTCAAAGGTATTGAGCGATTAGTTAAGGTTTATCAGACAAAATTGCAACCAGTACCAACAATCATTGCTCCAATCATGAATCTTTAGGGATTGGCATGGGCTTTGAGGTCTAGATTATGTAACCCATCTAGTGACATACTCCTATAAAGATAAATTACGAATTACGAATTACGAATTACGAATTACCTGACTGTGCCAGCGCGAAAAATTTGCTCTGCTGTCAAATTAAACTCTGGAAAAGTTGGCGACTCGATGCGGTCATTTCCTCGAAACTTACTAACGCGATACTCACCTTCTTCTAAAGAGCAAACCGAAATAGTAGGTTGTTTGGGTTTGCCAATAAATTCTCTACCGCCTAATGCAGCATAATCGACAATCCAGTATTCAGGAATTCCCATTTCTTCGTAATCGGCGTATTTTTTCAGATAATCATCACGCCAGTTTGTACTTACCACCTCAATTACTAAAGGAATTGATGCTGCTTGAGTAACAGTTGATTCTTTTTTCCACCGAGGTTCATTAACTAAATTAGGAAGATTTAGGAGTAATACATCTAGTGAGTAAGCTGATTCATTTTCAAGTGGTTTGACTAATACTGTTTTTGGTATACCATATGGCAGACCAAGGCGACTATATTCTAAAGTAATTTTTGTAGCTAAAAATCCAATCACCTCTTCATGGTCGCCTGTTGGTGGTGGCATCTCTACTACTACTCCATCATATAATTCGTAACGTTGTCCTGTGTTATCTGGGTATTTAGCAACGAATTCATCGAATGTAACTACTTTGCGTAAGACTTGAGTCATGGCTTGATTCCTCAATTGTGCAAATTATAGCAACTTTACTTGTATTTAATTCCTCACTATTAACACTTATTAATTGGTATATTTTATTTCAGAAATAATTGCAAAATTGTAATATTAAGCAACTAATTCTGGGTTATAAGACTAGAATTTGGGTGTAGCTTCCAGAATTGATCTGTGTAACACTAGGAAGCCTACCGAAGCTATTTTTAACGGGAGGTCAGGTAATGGCGATCGCCACCATTAATCCCGCCACTGGGGAGACGCTTAAAACCTTTGAGGCGCTCAATGATGCAGAAATTGCCGCTAAACTCGATTTAGCCGATCGGACTTTTGAACAGTATCGTCAGACTAGTTTCTCTCAACGATCGCAGTGGCTTTCAAAAGCTGCTGATATTTTAGAGCAGGACAAAGCAGAATTTGCTAAATTGATGACTCTAGAAATGGGTAAACCATTTAAAGCTGCGATCGCAGAAGTCGAAAAATGCGCCCTTGTCTGTCGCTACTATGCCGAACACGCCCCTGATTTCTTGGCTGATGTCAGTATAAAAACTGATGCCAGCCACAGTTTTGTACGTTATCAACCAATAGGTGCAATTCTCGCAGTGATGCCGTGGAATTTCCCCTTTTGGCAAGTGTTCCGCTTTGCCGCACCAGCCCTAATGGCGGGGAATGTCGGCTTACTCAAACACGCTTCCAACGTGCCGCAGTGCGCCTTAGCAATTGAAGATATTATCCGACGCGCAGGTTTTCCTGAAGGTGCGTTTCAAACTCTATTAATAGGCGCTGCCAAAGTTGCCGATTTAATGGCTGATGACCGCGTAAAAGCTGCTACCTTGACCGGAAGCGAACCAGCCGGTGCATCCCTCGCCGTCGCCGCCGGCAAACAAATTAAAAAAACAGTTTTGGAATTAGGAGGAAGTGACCCGTTTATTGTGTTAGAAAGTGCTGACTTAGAGACAGCAGTTGTCACAGCTACTACAGCACGAATGTTAAATAACGGGCAATCATGTATTGCAGCGAAACGTTTTATTGTCGCAGATGCGATCGCAGACAAATTTGAAAAATTACTTTTAGAAAAATTTGAGGCGCTCAAAGTTGGCGATCCCATGCAACCAGATACCGATTTAGGCCCACTGGCAACTCCTGGTATTCTCCAGGATTTAGAACAACAAGTGCAACGTGCTATTAGCAGCGGTGGTAAAGTCCTCACCGGCGGACATCCTTTTTCAGATCGTCCTGGAAACTTTTATCCGCCAACGATTATCATAGATATCCCCAGCGACACACCAATTGCCAAAGAAGAATTCTTTGGCCCGGTAGCCTTGTTATTCCGGGTTACAGATATTGATGCAGCCATTAAACTCGCTAATGACTCACCCTTTGGCTTAGGTGCAAGTGCTTGGACAACCAACGACCAAGAGAGCGATCGCTTGGTTGAAGAAATCGAAGCAGGTGCAGTGTTTATCAACAGTATGGTCAAATCCGATCCTCGGTTGCCCTTTGGTGGCATCAAGCGTTCTGGATATGGCAGAGAATTGAGTATCCAAGGTATACATGAGTTTGTCAATGTTAAAACTGTGTGGGTTAAATGATTAGTCATTGGTCATTAGTCATTAGTCATTGGTCATTGGTCATTGGTCATTGGTCATTGGTCATTAGTCATTAGCGATTAGTCAAAGAACAAATGACAAATGACAAAGGACAAAGAACAAAAGACAAATGACAAAGGACAAAAGACAAATGACTAATGACAAAGAACAAAAGTCTTATTCGTTAATAGAGTTGTCGGAAAATAAAATGAATACAGCAGAGTTATTGGTGCAGTGCCTAGAAAATGAAGGAGTGGAATACATTTTTGGACTTCCTGGTGAAGAAAATCTTCACGTTTTGGAAGCGCTAAAACATTCTTCAATTAAATTTATTACGACTCGTCACGAACAGGGTGCAGCATTCATGGCCGATGTCTATGGACGCTTAACCGGAAAAGCCGGAGTATGTCTTTCTACTCTTGGCCCTGGAGCAACCAACTTAATGACTGGGGTAGCGGATGCTAATCTCGATGGTGCGCCCTTAGTGGCGATTACCGGTCAAGTGGGAACAGATAGAATGCACATCGAATCCCATCAATATTTAGATTTGGTGGCAATGTTTGCACCTGTTACCAAGTGGAATAAGCAGATTGTCCGACCGAGTATTACACCAGAAGTAGTGCGGAAAGCATTTAAGCGATCGCAATCGGAAAAACCTGGTGCAGTTCACATCGATTTGCCAGAAAATATTGCTGCTATGCCCGTCGAAGGCAAACCTTTGCGTAAGGATAATAGCGAAAAAACTTATGCATCTTTTGCTAGCATTCGGGCAGCAGCTGCTGCAATTTGCCAAGCAGTTAATCCATTAATTTTAGTCGGAAATGGAGCAATTCGCGCTCATGCCAGTGATGCCGTAACGCAATTTGCTACCTTGCTGAATATACCTGTTGCCAATACTTTCATGGGTAAAGGCGTGATTCCCTACACACATCAACTAGCTTTGTGGTCAGTGGGATTACAGCAAAGAGACTTCATTACCTGTGCCTTTGATAACACAGATTTAGTAATTGCGATCGGCTATGATTTGATTGAGTTTTCCCCGAAGAAATGGAATCGTAATGGTGAAATTCCGATTGTGCATATTGGGGTAAATCCGGCAGAAATTGATAGTAGTTATATTCCCAACGCCGAAGTTGTGGGAGATATTTCAGATTCCCTCTATGAAATCTTAAAATTAGCAGACAGACAAGGCAAACCCGATCCCTTTGCTATTAGCTTAAGATCGGAGATTCGGGCTGATTACGAACAGTATGCCCATGATGACGGATTTCCGATCAAGCCGCAAAAGTTAATTTATGATTTACGCCAAGTGATGGGCCCAGATGATATCGTCATCTCTGATGTTGGCGCACATAAGATGTGGATGGCTCGTCATTATCATTGCCATAGTCCCAATACTTGCATAATTTCCAATGGCTTCGCAGCTATGGGTATTGCAATTCCTGGCGCTTTAGCAGCAAAACTTGTTCATCCTAAGCGCAAAGTTATTGCTGTCACAGGCGATGGCGGCTTTATGATGAATTCTCAGGAATTAGAAACAGCGTTGCGTGTCGGTACGCCTTTTGTGACGATAATTTTCAATGATGGTGGCTATGGGTTAATTGAGTGGAAGCAAGAAAATCAATTTGGCAAAGGAAACTCATCCTTTGTGCATTTTAGCAATCCTGATTTTGTCAAATTAGCCGAAAGCATGGGTTTAAAAGGCTACCGAGTTGAATCGGCTTTAGATTTGATTCCCACTTTGAAAGAAGCCCTCGCTCAAGATGTACCCGCCGTGATAGATTGTCCCGTAGATTATCGGGAGAATCACCGCTTCAGTCAAAAAGCCGGCGAGTTGACTTGTGCGTTGTAAATGTAAAAAACAGAGATGCAATTAATCGCGTCTGTACAAGAGTTAGGAGTTATTTATTCCTAACTTTTTTAGTGTTTTGGTAGGGTGCGTTCGCACTTGGGGTAACGCACCACTTTATTCTTTACGGGGAACAGTTATTCACTATGAAGATCCCTTTGAGCCTACTGTACCTATAAAGGATTGGGAAGTCTTGCAACAATTTAAATTATTATTGCGATCGCGCAGCGTCTCGTAGACAGGAGGAACGAAGAAGCAATCCCACCCGCAAGCGAATTTGATTGCGATCGCAATCAATACTAAGTTTGTACTTGATAACCCGCAACTTGGGTTAATAGATAGCCTTAACCATCCTCAAAAATTCTAAATTTCAGCACCTGATTTTGCTTCAGTACCCATTGGCGAAACATAATCGCGGAAAAGAGTAATCTGCTGCTCAAACTCTAATCCTTGAATTTTGCCAAACAAAGCTTTAGCTTCGGAAGGAAGTTGATAATCACCAGGTACAGGAATGATAGTCCCATCATCCATTCCTTGAGATAATCGATACCAAAATAGGAGTTTTGTGGTATCACCCAAAGAGCCATACTCACGAGAAATTTGGCTATCCGCTTTATTAATCAAATCACGCTGAACTTGTAATTGTTGTTCGTGAGATAATTCCTTAACTTGATTAAATAAACCTTCAGCTATTTCTGGAGAAACAGTACTGGCTCCAGGAGCAGCTGGAGTAATTGAACCCCCCATTTCTTTATAGATAAACCAAAACAAAGCAAGTTGTTGATCTACATTTAAGTTTTGCCAAGCTTGAACGTGTTCGCGAATAGTTGGATCGTTGGTTTGTGTGTATGTCATGATTAATTTCAATTGCAATTACTTATTTATTCTTAAGCAATGTTACCAAATGTATATTTAGAGTTTTACCCTACTGAAGACATATGTCTTAAAATCATAAAGAAGATCGTTCAAAGCCACAATAATGCTTGACAAGTGCCAAATGAAATAATTGGCAATTAAAAGTCTGCTGCCAAATTGAATAATTGTTAAAAGCTATTTCCCTGGATAGATGTTATTTTTATTGTAATTGTGCAAATCCAGTGATAGCGAGTTTGCGAACATTATTAGTAATTACTGAAAAGGGGAAAAGGTTAAAGGGAAAGGAAAAATTCCATTCCTTTACCCCTTCCCCTTTCCCCTTTGCCCATTCCCCTCTTCTTCATAAATGAAGAATTGTTAATCTCTATTTTCACGGGTTGCGTTGGCGTAGCCCGCCGCAGGCATCGCTCTGCATAATTCAGTTTTTCATTATTTTCTTAACTGTCTTCTTAACTGTCTTAACTGTCATTGCATTTTTTTGAAGATAGCTGGAAAATACAAACGTAATATTCAGAAGCACAGAAATAACCCATCTTTAAAAACAGTTATTTGCTCGCTAATAATACAATTATATCAATCAATTCTATTCTTTGGGAGAAGAAAAATTTGTGAATTCATTCAACGAAAGACAAAGTTATATAATAACGCAAGGTCAAGGCATTTATCTATCTGGCAATCCCGTTAAAACTGAAAATTTTTCTATTCAAAAGACTCTACGCGATGGTGGAAAAATCCGTTTCAAAATTCGTTATTCTGCTGAACTACAGGGTTTCTGTCTGCTAGAAATTTTTCTAATGAGAGCACAAAATAGAACACTAACTGCTAGCATGACTATCCCCAATAGTGGTTCGACAGCTAGTTTTCAAGAACAAGAGCAAGAATTTGGTATTTGGGAGCCAGAAGATTATTACTTCTTTTTCAAAATGTCTTCCAATAATGGAAAATTTTATATCGAGAATTATCAGCTTTATTGGTCAAACAATTAATTATTTTTCGTTGGGAACCTTGTTCTAATCCCTAGAGGGTTGCCAAGTAGGGGATTAAAAGGAGCCATTACGGTGAACCTCAGAAAAAGAGTGTGTGATAGTTTTTTCTCAAGCACGTTTTTGCAATGATTCATATTCAAATTCAGCAACACCTAGTTGTTTTCTAAAGTAAGCACGGTAGAGTTCACAACGCGGTAAGATGCGATCGCTTTCATAAGCGATCAAACCCAAGCTTTCGAGCTTATGAGCGTCAATGGGATTGAGAGAAATACTTTGCTTTGCCGCTACAACGCCAACATACGCCTTTACTAAACTAGGATTTTCTTGTAAGATTGCCCAGTGTCGCCATAGATGATAGCGATAAATACCGCCGTTAGCGATCGCATCTTCTATCAGTTCTTCTAAGGTCATTCCTTGACAGCATAGATAATATAAAGCAATCCGAATCAGTGCTGGATGTCCCCCTACAAGAGACATTAGTTGCTTAACTTCGTTATCAGAAGTCCAATCTAAACCATGTCGTAGGGCTAAGTATTTTACTTGGTGGGCAGTAAATTCTGGCAGACGGATCGGTAGTCCAATATTAAATGGAGAACGGTTGATATCCAGCGAGACATATACTTCTGTGGAGTAAACTACCACTAGTCTGAGTTTCTGTAAGTTGGAATCTTGTCGTGCTTCTTCATACCAAGAGCGCAACAAACCAAAGAACTCTGGAGCAATTTCTGGATATTCAAAAAAGCGGTCAACCTCATTTAAAACTAAAACTACTGGATTTTTGCACTGCTTGAGCAAATAAGATTGCAAATATAAACTGCAACTCAACTTACAACCTATTTCCTCATCCCAGTTTTCATTTAGCTTTGGGTCAATGCCTAATTCTGTTGCAATTTGCCAACAAAAAGAACGCAAAAGTTTATTTAAGTCTGTCAGACAGCTTGAATCGATTTGGTTACAATTCACATTCACCGAGCGATAACTTTGCATCTTGGCAAAGGCTAACAGCCGCAGCACAAGAGAACTTTTTCCCATTTCTCTTGGTGCTCGAATCCGGATCACACAGCCTGGTTGAATTACTTCTCGATAAACAAGTTCCTCAATGGGGGGACGATCGACATAGAAGGGGGAATCTACAGGTACTGGGCCATCTGGGTATGACCAAAGATTTTCGAGCTGGTTGTGGTGTTGAGTCGCCAAAGAATCTAAGGATAAAGACGGAAATAATTTTTCTTCTCTTGTATCTAAACTCATTGAGAGAGTACGAGAACCTTCATTACGATCCGGCTCACTCAGGATTGCATAGTCTTCGCTGCATAATTCTAGGTTAAAGGCGCTAAAGCACAATTTCAAGGTTTTTTGATCCACGCCTGTATTCAATGACCATAATCGGTTTAGAGTTTTGGTAGATACCTTCATGCGATCGCCTAAATCTTCTAGAGTGAAGCGATGTCCATTGTTTTCTACCTTTTCTATAGCCAGAATTGCCCTTTGTAAACGCTTCAGCCCAGCGATCGTTAAGATAAGTCCCCGCTTTCGTGTACTCTTAGATTGCTTCATATCATTAATTATCTATCTACTTTTTTTCTGACCGTCTTAGCTATCTCCTCATTGTTTCATGTTTTTAAGTAGTTATTGAACAGTTACTTACCCGTTCTTAAAGTGTTTTTCAGCTAGTAAAAAAATATACATTTATACTTGAAGATAGTTAGATGGGTAGGTATAAATAAACGTCACTACATCAATTGCCATTTTTGCTATTTCTATGGAAAGGTGCAGACATTTCTGTATCAAGCATCCTTTACCATTTGCAAATAAAAAATCACAAGCCTTAATAGTTCACTTTATTTATACTGTTTTATTAAGTGTTATAACAATTACACCGTATAAGTAGGAGAGGAATGGAGGTGAGGTATTTTGAATGCAACACGCAGTAGGGGCGCATAGCTAACTATGCGCCCCTACTAAAGACCTATATTTTAGGCAACTGAGAAACGCTATAATCTTTCATCAAGAAGAGTAAGCGCGTTACCCAAGAAGTATTTGAAGACTTTGTTGATTTATTACCAACGTCTCTATGCGTAACTAATTTATTGGCGAAAAGTTATTACTACTTGCTGCCAATAGGATATTCTGACGCATTTAGCGTGCAACTTTGTTTGTGATATTTCTGCCCGCCTTTGCCGCACTATCCCCTACATCACTAGCAGTTTCTTGAGCGCCCTCTACATACCCAGATCCAAATTCTTTAAAGGCTTCTCCTGACTGTTGCCCAATCTTCTGAAGTCGTTCGCCAGGAGAAGCTTCTGTTTCACGAGCGTCTTTAAACCACTGCCCTACTGTTTTCGGTCTTTGAGCATCATTCTGCTCTACCTGTTCACGAACTCTCTCTTTTAAGCCCTTGTCATTTTGCCCATCACTAACATTCGTTGTCAGCATTATAAAACCAACTAGGACAACAGCTAAAAAACCTTTTATCTGAAGTCCTTTAAGCAAGGAACTGATGTGACTAATCGTCCTAGAAACCAAATTTATCATGCCAATTAACTTATTTTTTGGAGTACTAGTAAAGACTAACTATAAAAAGGCAATCATCCTTCTAGCAAAAGGCATATCTTAGTTATAAAAAAGAAAGGCTTATTCAACCCTGGGGAAGAGAGAACTTATTTACGCTCTTTTGTGGATCTGAAAAAATACAATATTTGTAGATTGGGTTGAACAAAGTGAAACCCCCAACAAAAGCAAGGATTCTTGGTGTTAGGTTACTCTGCGGGAAGCCTCTTTGTGTCTACGTTCGTCAACTAAAGCTACACCTGTATTTATAAAAACTAGTCACAACAAGGGTTTCTTATTTTTATCTGTCAAGATTTCTAGTCTGTTATTTGGCATATTCACCTAACTTTGTCCTTAACAGTTATTCGATGTTAGATAATTTTGTATCAAAGTCTACCCCTGGCTCTCTCTCAACTGTTGTTAGCCCATTACGGAAAAGTATTATGCTCAAAAAACTACAACAACTCAAAGCAATTCTGGCTTATAAAAACTCAGAAAATTTGGGTGATATTGCCATTCTTAAATCCGAGTTTTTTGGTACTAAAGTTTCTCCAACAGTTGCTTCCAAACTACAACCAATAGTAGGATATTATCCCGTAATTGATTTGAACCAATTAAGTTAATATCCTCAAGGCTCCTTTGGACGAGAATATGCCAACTATATGCAAGCAAATCAACTAAAATCATTAAACATCAGTCCTAAACTAGAAGACGTTGCCAAACGTAATCTATTTGCTCTGCGATATTTAGTTACCCATGATATTTTTCATGTCTTACTTGATTTTGACACCACTTATGCAGGAGAAATTGGTGTACTTGCTTTTGCTGCTACACAAAACTACAGTAAATCACTTCAAATCGGTCTGTGCTTGGCTAGATTGCTCTATCCAATTTTAGCTCCCCAACAAATCAAAGTGATTTTCGCCAACCTGGAGAAAGGGCGAGAACTAGGCAAGAAAGCTGATTTGCTGTTGGGCTACCGCTTTGAAGACCATTGGGAAGAACCAATTGACCATCTGAGAAAAAAGTTGAGATTACCATAAATTTCCACAATTCATCCGAAAAAAGGATTTACTTGCTTAATAACAGCTTTTTTAAAAGCCCTGCTCTTTTTTTATAAAAAATGCTTGATATTGCTTAGGCTGTCAAATGTAGCGCTAAATACATTTTTAATGCTACATTTGGTTTTTAATACAGATATAAGCAAAAAAAACATATATCTTTAGCGGTAAAAATTATCTGCTTTAAGACATAAATACTTAATGGGTAATTCCTAAAGAGCTACTAATAACAATTAATATTTACAGACTTTTAGGTTAGAGACATTGTTTATCTGACTAAGTGGATTTATATGGTAGTCCTTAGATATTTGAAGGACTTGCAGATGACAAACTAATCCACATTTTTCCTTAACACGATAACTGCTTCAGGTGGAAAGCCAAAGGATGAAATACTGGATAACGAAATTAGTATTTTGTATAGTATTACTGTTTAACTTGTTTCTATCAAATGATTATGCAGGAGCAACCCAACTTTCAAATACTTCTAATATTGATGTACAGCAATTAAATACACTGCCAGTAGTTGAAAACGTAGCAAGTGCTGACAAGAATATTGCTGAGATTAAAAAGGAGGATTTTTGCCGATTTAATGGGATTGTTAATCAGGTAGATAAACTAGAGGGACTTTTCACACTTTATTGCAGCGAGGATTTGGGAAAAGTTTTCTTAGAACTTAAGCCAGAGCAGCTAAATAAAGATTATCTAGCTATAGTGACATTGGAATCAGGGGTTGGGGAAAGTGGGGTTTATAGTGGATTACCTCTCTCTGATTTTATCTTTTACTTCCAACGAGTAAATAATAGATTGCATTTTGTTGTACGTAATTTAAAATTCCGTACAGATAGTATACCAGAACAGCGATCGCTTGCTCGCTCATTTAGCGATTCAGTCCTTTATTCACTCGAAATAGCTACTATCGATCCAAAAAGTAAAAATATTCTGCTCGACCTGAATGGACTGCTAATGCAGGATTTACCTGGATTAACTCCTCTATTAAAATATTCTTTACAAGCTGATTACCGCTTAGATGTACGTAAGTCATATTTTGGTGATGTTAACAGCTTCCCAGAAAACGTAGAGATTGATTCGATTTACGGTTTTTCATCACTAGAAGGCTCAAATTTGATCGCTGTACCCGATAGCAGGGCACTCACTCTAAAGGTACACTACAGTTTTTCTCAACTGAGAGAAAACAATGGTTATATTCCCAGACTTGCCGATGACAGAGTTGGATATTTTACTACTGCTTTCCAAGATTTCTCTAAAAATAATGCTCGCGAATCATTTGTACGTTATATTAATCGCTGGCATCTAGAACCATCCAATCCTGATGCTCCCTTATCTCCACCCACAAAACCAATTGTGTATTGGATTGAAAATGCCGTACCACTAGAATACCGCGATGCGATTCGTGAAGGTGTTTTGATGTGGAACAAAGCATTTGAAAAAGCTGGATTTCAAAATGCCATTGAAGTGCAGCAAATGCCAGATGATGCTGATTGGAAACCAGCAGATGTACATTACAACACCATTCGCTGGTTCAATTCTTTAGATGCAGGTTTTGCCAAAGGGCCGATGCGCGTCAACCCATTTACCGGGGAAATATTGGATGCAGATATCATTGTGGATGCCAATATGGTGCGTTTAGTTCAGCAAGAATATCACGCACTGATGGAAGCAAATTCATGTCAAGAAAAAACGAAAGGACGTGAAGACGCGGGGAAATTCCTGGATAGATTTGCATCATCTTCCTCTGCTCACTTTTTCTCCTCAGAGTCCTGCTATGGTATGGAATCTTCAAATCAAGCAGCTATGGGGGCGCTGGCGTTGTCAATGTTGCCAAACACTACATCTAGTAGTGAAACGATGAAGGAGTATGTGCATCAATATTTGCGTTCTCTCATCGCTCACGAAGTCGGGCACACTCTGGGTTTGCGCCACAACTTTTACGGCAGCACCATGTTAGCGCCAGAAGAATTAAATAATACTGAAATCACTCGCACCAAAGGTTTAGTGGGTTCGGTGATGGACTATGTACCTGTGAACATAGCACCACAGGGAGTACAGCAAGGTGACTATTTCCCAAAAGTTATTGGGCCTTATGACGAATGGGCAATTGAGTATGGTTATAAAAAATTTCCATCAACAGCGCTGGAGGTAACTATTCCAGAATCAGAAAAAAGTTTTTTAGACCAGATTGCCCTAGCGTCGCCTCAACCAGAATTATCTTATGCAAGCGATGAAGATATCTGGGATATCAATCCTTTAGCAAATGTCTGGGATATGAGTAGTGATGTGCTACTGTATTCGCAGTGGCAAATGGATAATGCTCGTTTTATGTGGCAGCGTCTCGATCGGGGTTATCTATCGAAAGACAAAAGCTATAGTAACCTACGCCTTCAGTTTAATAGAGTACTTAAATATTATTTTCGGAATGCCACTTTGCTTTCTAAATACATTGGCGGACAATCGTTTCGGCGTCTCCATACCAGTAATGATGCTGCTTGGGCATTTGTACCAGTTTCACTTTTAAAACAACGTCAAGCATTGACAAAATTGCAAGAATATGTATTTGCAGATGATGCTTTCAGCTTTTCACCACAATTGCTCAATCAACTAGCACCGTCGCGTTGGGAACACTGGGGTAGTTCTGCACCTAATAACCGCCTTGATTATCCAATTCACGATCGCATTTTGAGTTTTCAAAGTATGATATTGCGATCGCTATTAGACAGCGATCGCCTAAATCGGTTACAAGATATAGAATTAAAAACTCTGCCTGGAGAAGCGCTTTCCATACCAGAACTGTTCGACACCCTGCAAACAGGCATCTGGACAGAAATTTTCGCCCCCGGAGAACCAAAGCCAATTTCGAGCATCCGGCGTTCATTGCAACGGGAGCATCTGAATATTTTGTTACAGATGATGTTGGGTACTACTAATACACCTGAAGATGGTCGGACATTGGCTTGGTATAAATTGCGTCAACTCCAAAAAGCCATTGATGTCAAACTCAAACAACTTGGCGAAAGCCTTGATGTTTACACCTTAGCTCACTTAGAAGCTTCTGGCGATCGCATTACTAAAGCATTAAACGCACAATTACTTTCTAGGTAGACATAATAAATTGGGCATTGGGCATTGGACATGGAGAAGAGACAAAGGAGACAAAGAAGAGAGTTTCAATAATTCCTCCTTGTCCCCCTTGTCTCTCTTGCCCTCTGCTCCCCTGCTTATTCTCTTGTTTCCATGTCCCATGCCCAATGCCCCACTTCCTCAAGATACCGCGTTCTTTATGAAAACATTGATTGGCAGATTTTTTCAAAAATTATAACCAATTGCCCAGAAGAACATAAGGGGCCCAAAAATATGGACGATTTTCTTTAGCTAAAATCGCAAGTTGGGCGCGTTGCAGAGCTTGGGCTTTAGTTACTCCAGCATCCAATTGTCGATATAATTCACCCATAAAGTCGCTAGTAGATTCATCATCTACTGTCCACAAAGTTGCTAGGGTACTGCGTGCGCCCGCCCGTACTGCTACTCCAGCTAATCCCAAAGCAGCTCGTTTGTCTCCTGTGGCAGTTTTACAGGCACTAAGGACGAGTAATTCAATTGTTCCTCGTCGATTTTCACCCCTAGCTCGAAGTAAATTATCTAGCTCTCTACCCCTGAGTAACTTATCCCACATAAGAATATAGGTTTCTTGAATATCTGAACTAAATTGCCCATGAGTAGCTAGATGCACCACTGAAAAGGAAGTAGATTGAATTTGCTTTTGCAGATTAGCTATAGTAAACTCTTGATTTAAGAGTTCTTTAGTTGATTTGACTTCAGATTGGACTAGTTTTAATTCCTGTGTGACATTTGAGAGTTTGGGAAATGATTTACCTTCAATCAAGCGTTCTTGCTCAACCCCAGCAATTAAAGCGTTTAGCCGCCGCACGTTATGTAAAGGCTTAGGATCGAGGAGTTGTAGTCCGGGCATTAAAGAAACAGCATACTTTTCTATCAGATATTTCTGCTGTTTTTTATCATAAAGAATCGCCATTGGAATATTCCGCAAAGAACCATCAAGCACAAACACTATGGATGCGATCTCTGCATTTTCTAAATCTGATTCTATAGGTTTAATTAACCAATCATATAACTGTTGCGAATGCTGCTTAACATTAGGCTCACGACTAGCAATGGGTAAATATTTCTGTAGTTGTTCTACAACGTTTTCTAATACATCTTTAGAGACTTTAGTTGTTTGACGGGAGATTGCATCTTGCCCTGGCAACCTAGTAATAATTTCCAGTCGATTATCTAAAATAATTGGATAGATAACTACTGTAGATTTTTGCTTTTCAACTAATTTATCAAGGTCAATTCTTGGTAGCAAACAGGGCGAACGAAAGAAGTTATCTAATTCTGCTAACTGGAGAGATTCAATTACCTGACGGGCTTGAACGAGATTATCTGGCTTTTGAAGAGTATTTTCCGGAAGTTGCAGCAGTAAATCAACGTACTGTCGATATACGGGTTCTACGCTTTCACGGAAAGAAAATTGTACGTCAGGATTAATCGCAACTAAATCATTACGAAGAGATTTGAGGGCATTATAAGCTTGATTATAAGCAGCTGTTGCTGCTGGGATATCGGATTGCTTTTGCAGTATCCGTCCCATCTGCCAATGCCATTGATAAGTAATGTCTTGAGCATCAACAGACTCGGCTTTCACCAAGGCTTGTTGTGTAAGGCTATTAGCATCGGCTAGCTGTCCGCTTTGTTCGTACAAACCACCAAGAGTACCAAGGGCATAAGACTCGGTTCGTTCATCTTTTAAACTCTTAGCTATTTGGACAACTTGCGCTAGCATTTTAGCAACATCTTTTGGCTGAACTGAGTTTTGTGTCATTTTGCTCAGACTTTGGGCAAAGTTAATTCGGTAATTAACAGCCGTCCGACTTGGAGGTAAACTGTCTATCTGAGACTGAATTTGAGGTAATAATGCCTTTGCTTGGCTAAATTCCTTTTGCTCTACCAATAGTCTTA
This sequence comes from Nostoc sp. DedSLP04, assembly GCF_034530775.1. NCBI lineage: Bacteria > Bacillati > Cyanobacteriota > Cyanophyceae > Nostocales > Nostocaceae > Nostoc > Nostoc sp. DedSLP04. The sequence goes on from NZ_JAVRCL010000005.1 coordinate 157,902, forward strand.
ATAAATTTAGTTGAGCCAAAAGACGTACAGTAGGTTTAATTGATGCAATCTGCGCTGCCTGTTGATAGTATTGAATTGCTGTTTGAGTGTAATCTTTGGCGTTGTTTGAGTTACCCAAACTAAGTTGAGCGTAGATTTGAGCGCGGGCTGTATTACCTAAACTCAGTAAAGCATTACTTTGAGCGATCGCATCTTTGACTCGTCTAGCCACAAAATAACTTTCTTCGAGAATTTTGTGCGAATCGTCTAAATAACCCAAACTTCGCCGGACATTCCCTAAGTTATACAATCCTGTAGCTTTAACAGAAGAGTCTGGTTGGTTTTTAAGAATTTCTTGGGCTGAGGTTAAGGTTTTATCTGCTTGGAGATAATTTCCCAAAGCTTGCATTGCTTGGGTTTGATTAACACGATTGTGAATCAGTGCAGATATATGATCTAAGCGTTGATAAATTTCAGCTGCTGATTGCCAAGTACCCAAGGCTGCTTCAGTTTGTCCCTGTGCTAATTCCAGTCCACCTCGAACATCTAAAGCTTGGGCTAAGATTTGTGAAGAATTTGCATCTTTGAGAGTTTGTAATAGTTTAATACTTTGTGTAATAGCTTCAGTTGCTTCTTGCCATTGTCCTAATTGCTGATAGGCTAAACAAAGATTGCTTAAAGCTATAGCTTCATTCAATACATCATTAGTAGCTTTAAATTCAGCTACTGCTTTTTTGAGAAGTTGTACCCCTTCTATAAACTGTCCTGCTTCATAAAGTACTTGACTTTGCTGTACTAAGCTAGAAGTCTGGGTTGGGTTAACAGCAGGTGTAGTTGCTAAAACAGAATTAAATCCAACTTTAGATTTTGCAAATGCTGCTGTTAAATAATTAAATGAATCAAAAAAATATGGCAAAAAGGCACAAAGTAATACAGTCAATAATGCTATAAAAAAATGCTGGGAAAATTTCATATAATTTTAAAACTTACTTTCTTAAATAGTATAGCCGTAGTCACATAGTTTAGGACATTTTGAAAGCGTGAAAGCTAGGAATAATAGTTTTACCTTCTGCCTCCTGCTATATTTAATCCTTCTAATTAGTGAGAATACAAACCTGATATAACTCTCTGTAGCTCTGCAATTTTGTGTAAAATTAAAACGGATTATATTGTACAAAAAAATATAAACCGTTTTCTTGCCATGTATTGCTTTGAGTATCAACAGAAACTAAAGGGATACCCCACTCAACACCAGCAGTAAAGTTATTACCCTGTAACCAACGTAAACCCAAACCAACAGAAGCTAGAGTGTTAGTAGCGGAAGTTGCGGTAGTGTTGGTGGTGTTGGTGTTTTGGGTGAGGGTGGTTGGACATCCTGCGGTGGCGGAAGTTGCCGAAGCGAAGCAGAATTGTTTTGGGATGGTTGTACGCGATTGAGTGTCTGTGCCCTGCTGAGTGTAGTTATCAGGCTGTTGAACAACATCAGCAAGCAGGACACTATCAAAATATGAGTAACTTTAGCGACCATGACACTGAATAGGGTTGTGTCTGAAAGTGTAGGGGGCGGCAGATGAATTAGCACTCAAGACTATTTGTCCTTTGGCGTTTAGCGTCGCACCTGTGGCTTCAACAATGCGTTTAGGAGTGGAAATAGTTGTACTGCTAACAGGTGGTATGGAACGATTGTTGTTAGTAGGTTTAACAGACACCCAATCGATTTGAGGCACATCAGGAGTGAGAATGTCTTGGGGATTGGGTGGTAAACCGCCGCGTCCAGCAATCACAAATCGGTTTTGAGCATAATCTGGACTGTAGCAGCCTTGAGCCACCTGAGTGTCAACTAGTGTTGTTGGCAATTGTACTAAGCCACTGTTGGGGTCAACATCTGGGGTGTTGAGTTCTACAGTGCCTTGTGTACCAAATTCTGAACTAGCAGTGATGTCACTCAACACAGTTGGACTTTCACGGAACTCGATACCATAAATGCCAGTGGCTTGAATATCCACTCTGCCACCACTGCCTGTAAAAGCATTGGCAGTGATGTCACTATTTTCACTAGGCACAGCGAGGATGAAACCATTGGGGGCAGTGATTTTGATATTGCCACCATTACCACCAAACTGATCAACGCCAGCATTGGTGGTGATTTGACTGCGATCGCGTAATAATAACTCTTGCAGGTTGAGAGTGATATTACCACCAGTATTACTACGAGTTGCGGCGGAGATTGTGCCTCGATCTAGTGTGAGGAAGCCTGCGGTCAGTTGGATATTACCACCAATACCTTCTCCCTGACTGTTAACGGCAATTGTAGCACCATCTCGAATTGTCATGATTCTGGGGTCGATGATAATATTACCGCCATTACCAATAGAACCTTCACTGGTACTGGCAAATAGACCAGTTTTTAAACCAGAGAGGGTAATGTTGTCTTTGACATGGAATGTAATATTACCAGCGTGGAATTCACCAGAAGTTATGGTAGATACTTGACCACCATTGCTAGCTTCAAAAGTGTTAGCAAAAATGCTGACACTGCCTGCATCTCCTTTTCCAAAGGTACTGGCATCAATTTGGGCACCATTGGTTACTTCTAGTGAGCCAGTGGTAATCGATACACCTCCGGCTTTGCCCTCTGCTCCAAAGTTGACTTGGCTGTATGCCCCACTGTTAACTCCATTCTTATCTTCACCATCAAACTTGACAGTATTTCTAGCAAAAATGCTGACACTGCCTGCATCCCCTTTTGCAAACGTACTGGCACCCAGTTGGGCACCATTGGTTACTGCTAATGAGCCAGTGGTAATCGATACACCTCCGGCTTTGCCCTCTCCTCCAGGTCTGACTTGGCTGTATGCCCCACTGTCAAATCCATACTTATCTTCACCATCAAACTTGACAGTATTTCTAGCAAAAATGGTGACACTGCCTGCATCCCCTTTTCCAAGCGTACTGGCACTGACTTGGGCACCATTGGTTACTGCTAATGAGCCTGTAGTAATCGATACACCTCCGGCTTTGCCCTGCCCGTTTTCTTCTACTCTGCTCCTAACGGGACTGTTATCCAAGGCAACAGTATCGGTAGCATTAATTTTAATATCTCCTGCTGTAGCCGTTGCTGTACCCAAACCTGACTTAATCCCAGCAATAAGTTGACTTTGTTGTTTTAAATCTAAATTCCGAGCATTGACTATAATTGAGCCTCCCCCACCAGCACTCACATCCACTACGCCATGACTCAAAGAAATATCGGCTCTTTGTACACCATTAGGGACACTCAAACTCAGGTCTTGACTATCAACATTTAATCCCACAGTCCCATTACCAGAGACTCCTGCCAATTCTACTAGTCCACCTAAAGCATTCAAGGAGCCACCATCAAGTATAATATCTCCACCCACTAACAACAAACTTCGCGCATCTCGGACTCTCAGCCCTTTAAGATTATTTCCGGCATCGGTGGTTGACCTGTTCTTAATTTTGGCTGCTTGCAGTTGATTGAAAAACAGTGCCGAAGGATTGATTGCTAGTAATTCAGAGGCAAGTTGAGGATTGGTGGCGCTGAAGGTACTACCATCGCTCCATTTGAAACTGCTGGCTGTGGTTGCTAAAAATGAACCACCAATATCTAATCGTGCATTCACTTCAAAGATAATGCCATTGGGATTAAGCAAAAATAGGTTAGCTTTACCGTTAGCGCGAATTAAGCCATCGATATTCGAGATAGACCCACCTGTGACTCTAGTAATGATATTTTGAATATCCAAAGCATTATTAAAAGAAGCAGTGCCACCAGTAGGTACAGAAAACTCGCTAAAGCTGTGAAACAAATTACTTCCTGCTTGGGTTCCTCCAGTGATATTAAAGGTATTACCCTCTTTTGCAACGCTAGAGTTATTAGGTAAGGTGTTATCTGGAGTAATTTTTTGGGCAAAAACTCTATTTTGTAAGCAAGTAATTAAAACACTTCCCACCGTCAAACTACTACACCAACACCGCCAATCTTGAATCCCTGACATAGCACCCCCATTCAACAATTCGCAATTCGCAATGACGCTCGTTCGCCCTTGGCGTCTCCCCTTGGGAGAAGACTCGCTCTAAGCGAAGCCATGCCGAAGGCTTTACGCTGCGCTAACGCAATTCGCAATTACGTAAATCAGTAACTGCATCGTGTGACTAGTCTTATTTTTCCAAGTTGTAATCCTTTACAATTGGCTCTTTAGCAATGTCTTGCAAGCCAACTGCATTTAATAAGTCCAGCCAATCTTTATTAAGAGTTGCATTCTGCGGATTGGTGCGGCGTTGTTGACCTAAATTAGTTAGGGCATCGTACCAAATATTATTGGCATTATAAACAATGTACTCTTTTGATTTTGCTGACTTTAACTGACTATCAAGAGCCTCTGTCAGAACTTGCCTTTGCACAAACCCATCGACATAAAAATTGTCAGATGTTTTTTGTACATCGCCGCAATAAATATGAAAGTACCAATGATATTTCTTATCTACTTTTAAAGAATATTGCGGTTGTGCTGGCAAAGTAATGCTGATAACTCCTGGTTTTCCAGACAGAGTAAGAGGTGTTCGATAGACATTTTGTACATCTTTACCATCTAGCACTTGTAACACAAATTCTCCAGAACGTGTGGTTTGTGGTAATTGGGGAATATAAAACCAAAAAGTTGGATTTTCTGCAACTGTTGATGCTAAGACTGATTTTTCTGCATCACCAGGTACTAAAGCTGTCAGACGTGTAAGATTGCTAGGACAATCAGTGCGCCCAGCCCCAGCTCTGCGCCGACCTGTGGGTGCGCCGTTTCTAGGCAATTTCGGTTGCTGAGAGGATTGGGAAGGCGAATTTTTAACAGTGTTTGGAATCGAATTTGTCTGTTGTGCTTGCACTGATTGCGAGGAACTCATCAAACCAATAAATACCAAATAAATTACGCAAGCGCGTTGAATTGGTTGGTCAAGTAATTTTTTTTTAATCATAATCAAAATTTAATTATTTTCTCTTATGAATATGCAAACGTCTAAACCATGAGATTACCATTACTTGGGTAGCTAGTAACGCTAATACTGAGGGGATAAATGGCACCCATCCAGCTAGTGCAAAAATACCAAAACATAATCCAAATACTGTTAAAAGTGTGACTATCACCGCCAATCCCAGGTGCAGAGGTTTTGAATAATACCACGCTGTAATACCTCCTACCAATGACCATCCCCATATCCAAAGTGCCTCTACCCATCCAGACCACCACCACAATAAAGGTCTGTTATCTAAAACTGCGCTGAGGATTTGACTTAGCATCTGCGCCTGTACAAATACCCCCGGTGTTTGCTTTTGCTTCGGTTTGGCATTGGAACTGAAAGGTGTTTTCCAATAATCATTTGTATTGGTGAGGGCAGAAAGACCAATCAGAATAATGCGGTCTTTGAGTGATTGAACTGTTTCTAATGAGATTTTTTCATTTAACACATCTCTCAAACTAACTTGCTCGGCAATTTTTTCCACAGAGTCAAGAGAACGATAATTCAACAAGATTTGATAACCGGATGCATCTACTTTTTGATAACCGCTAGTGTGTTCGTTTAATTGCTGAAACACAATATCACCAATTTGTAAATAACCTGATTTTGTAACACTTGATGTTTTACCTTCTTTCTTTAAATAATGAAGTGCTAGTTTGAGATTAAAAGCGTCTTCTGTAGAACAGGGAGATGTTGGGGGAGGAGTCAAATTTAAAAGCTGGCGACGAGCAAGATCATCTTCATCTGCAACAAAATCACTAAAACTTAAGCGTTCTATTGAAACTCCAGAAGGTGGCGGAATACCATCACTATCCCCATCATCACCAGTAGTAGGAACTTTGCATACAAAAAATAAACGATTATCCTTTTGAAAACGAGTAGCTAATTTTGAGTATTTTGGATCTACACTACCATCACGATAAATATCTAAACCGATAGTTCGTGGTTGGTATTTATTTAATTTATCTAATAATAAAGCAAGGGCTTGGTCAGATAATGACCATCGCATTTGCATTCCTTTATTGAGTTGGTATTGAATATCTGCTTCATCAACTGTGATAATTAAAATCCGCTCGTCAGGTTTTTCGGTGACAAAATGCGATCGCAACTGCATAAAATGGTCAAAAGCCTGTAATTCTGACGTTTGCAGATAACCCCCATACCGCACTCCCATGACTAAACTTGTTATCAACAAGCTTGTTAGCAATATTACTAAAACACTCTTAGTGGTGAGCATCTTTCGGTGCGACTGCCAAATCATTGGTGCTGACAAGGGATTTTGGCAAATTACTGGCAACCAAGTTGCACAAGGATATTTATCTTCTATTCCTTCGAGCCTTTTTCGCGCCTCGCGCAGTGCAGAGTATAGTGATTGTCCGCTAGAAAATTCACCTAAAAAATGTTTTAAAAATTCCTGTGCTATTAAGTCCGGGATTGGTTCGCGCATAACGATGACTTGGGGAATGTGTAAATCCTCTAATGCTTCTGCTAAACCTAAGCCATCGCAAGAATTGAAAATTGCTAAGTGCAATCCGCTTTCAATTGCTTTCTTAAGTCCATATTTTAATTTATCTAGAGTAATTGTTGTTGTTTGATTAATTTGCAGAACTCCTCTTTCTTGACTAGAACTATGTCCAGCAAAAAATAGAATATTCCAACCTTTCCCCCAAAGTTCGTTACTTAACTCCTTGAGTTGTGGCTCAATTAAGAAATTTATTTGAGCTTGGTTTGATAATTTCTCTAATAAATACTTATCTTTACTAATATCAATTCCTTGATTATTGCCAAAAATCGCTAAAATTTTAACTTTTTTTTCTTGAGTATATATTTTATTTAGTCTTTGTGGTTCTAAGGGACTAAGCGCGACTTCAGCATTTGGATAATCTTCAAAAAAGTTCCATAGATGCCAAGGAAGTCGTCGTAGTAATTTATCAGAAGTTGCAATTACAAAGCAAATTTCTTCATTTGGATTTAATTGCGTACGTAATTTTTGGTCGATTTTGCGAAACTGCTCACAATTGAGCCAAATATTGATTCTAGATGATAATTGCTGACATAAATCGTTAAATTCCAATTCCGAAAAATTTGTTATGTCATTATCTTCAACTTCCAGACGTGTCCACCATCCATAGTAACGATAGAGAGCTGAATATAATATTTGCCAATTTCGATAAAGTTGAGAAATTTCTGGTGCTGGTGGTAAACTTCCGCGAAATTCCATCGCACGTGGGTCATTTATTAACCCAAGTTGAACCGTGACATCAGGAAAACCTTTATGGAGGTCGCCCTTACCTAAATTCAAGACAACTAACTTACTCATTACACTCCTACAAAAAAGTGTCAGATGACAAAAGTTTCCTTGATTGTGAAATTACCATAAGACACTTGGATATGAAAGCTTTCTCCAAAATCCCCTCGAAACCTTTTTAATTGAATAAAATTATCATTACTTCGTGATACGACTTCTTGAATAATTTTTCCTGCGTCTGAGAATAAATTAATTTTCAGATTAGATGGCAAATAGAGTTTTTCAGATAAAGGATGTATTTGTACTAGTATTTCTACTTTCTGTTGAGAGAATAGTGCGATCGCTACAAGCAGCACTAGTGATTGATTTCCCAGTTGTAGTCCTAAATCTATGATTTTTGCTCTCGCTACGCTATTTTCACCCAACGATGAAATATTTCTGAGAGCAAATTTTTTCTCATTTATATTGCCGAAAATTTCTTCTAAAGCCTTCCAACTGTTTTCAAATAGATTCTCGAACCATTGACTTAAGTTCACCTGTATCTGGCTTGCCCTAAGTGCAGGGTGAGTGACAGTGTTAGGAATATAGTCAAAAAGGAAATTAAGGGGTTTAAGGCTTGTTAATGATATTTGCTCTGAAGTAATAGAAATAGTAGTTGTTCTCACAAATCCCAACAAGTCCGCTTCTTGAAGGCGTTCGCTAAATTGGACAGCTACATAACCAATCCGATTTTTCATCACTTCGGGAGGTAAGTAAATTGCCGTCTCTCCAGGTCGAACTGGGCCACACTCTAACTTACCAATGTTAGGAATAACTAAATCGGTAACATCAAAGAAAGCTCGTTTTAGGGGATGCCAACTATTACTTTTCTCTAAAGCTGTATCAATCTGCAACCATTTCAAGTAACTGTAAACAGTATAAATTGCTAGTGTATTCAAATAGATTTGTTTACCTTTTTGAGATGTAGTTTGTTCAAGAGCAAACTGGCGGGCGATCGCATGGGCTTCTCGTCCAAGTGGAATTTTTAAATAAAGCGTTTCTGTGCTACTCATAATTGTTAATTAGATTGATATTCAAGTTGAATTACAACATTTTGTAGGAGCGGTATTGCTTTTAATTTCCAATGAGATACCAGAGTTTGGTAATTGATTTGGCTCTCGCGAGCAATATCTGCAAGTGTATCTGGTGGGTTCTTAAAAATAAACAGCAATCTTTGGCTTAGTACTTGACAGTTGCATTCGGGATGTTTGCGAGGATAACAATTTTGTAGTTGCTTGTCTGGATCTTGCTCAATGTAAACTGCCAGGTTGTCTACTAAACGTTGTTGTGACTGCTGCTGTAAATTTTCCAGATAAATTTCTAGTCCACTCAAAATATATGGATTTGCTGGTGTTCCTAATAGTTGTCCTTGTTCTGATACTCGTTCCAACCAAGTTGTTATTTCTGCATCAAAATTCAAAATGCTTTCATCCAAAGACAAATGAAATTTTTTTCCCCAAGGTGGAGATGGTGAATTTAAATCTTTGATGCCCCAGTAAAGGTAGCTTTTGATCCATCTTATTAAATCATCTCCAACTGAAGATGTACGTGGTTGAAAGTTTCTAATATTTTGGCTGAACCACTCCAAAGTTTGGTTCAGGGCATCTAAAAAATAATCGGGGCAGTCTATACTTGAATATTTTCTAAATTCTGGTAGTCCCTGAATTAAAATCAGAAGCCGACTCATAGCCTTTCGCCATTCTCGGCTGCCATCTGGGTGTTGGCACACTGTTGCAATCAATTGGCGCAGGCGTTCATCCCGATCGTCCATAAAAGCTTTGACCAAAAAAAGTACAGTAGACACGAGACAGCAGCACAGTTATAAGCATTATTTTGACCTTATTTGTATATCAGTTAAAAATCAGAAAATTATGAAAACTTTGGAATAGTACTTGCATAGATATAAATAATGTAAAAATTATGACTATTGCAATTACTATCAATGTTCTTGTATGGCAGTCATAGTCAGGTTTGCGATGTTAGTTAAAAGAGCATCGTATTTTTTACGTTATAGAATTTACATGATAATCAGGAATTGCACTTAGAAAGAATATTGATGAACAATTTCTTGTTTCATAACTAGCTGATTATTCACTGAAGATAAAAGTATAGGCTCGATCTCGAAAGGAAATTTCAAATACTCATCACGATTAATCCCAGCCAGACTACTGGCACAGAATGCGTAACAACAATGGCGATCGCTATTAGCCTGTAGAAATCGACCGAGCCATAAATACTTATTTTATCTTTAAGGCATTAAATGTACGTGTTTTCAATCGCGTTTGAAATTTTGATACACTCGATCGAGCCATGTATTTAGATTGACTATGATTTGACTATGAAAATCTTTCCTAATTCTTAAAGATACCGCTGCAACAGACCAATGAAAACTTCTGGTATTTCCAAATGAGGTAATATTCCGGTATCTGCGATCGCATAAAAATCTCGAATTGCTCTTGGATTTAAATTTGCCAAGCGTTGTCCTAATTTGATGTTGGTAAATTGTGCTTTTTCTCCCCAAAAAATGACGGTGGGAACTGTTAGTTGTTGAATATATAAACTCAAGTCGAAGTAAAGATCGCCTCGCAAAAATGCTAAAGCAGCAAACTTGGCATTAGGTTGTTGTGCTGAGGTTAAATAAGCCTCCACCATCTCTTGAGATACTCGTTGTGACTTAGCAAAGAGAAAACTTTGTAAAAAATTTCGGACTGCAATTTCATTTTCAGCACCAATCATGTAAATAAAATTGTCCAACAGAGGCGCATTGATTACCGAAAGCGGAAGTCTGCGTCCAGCACCCTGTCCAAAATCATCAAATCCAGAAGGGGAAACCAAAAACAGTGCTTTGAATAAATTGGGTTGAACAATAGCTAGGCGAATAGCAAAAGCAGCTGTAAGAGATGAGGCTACCACTGTCACCGGCTGGCGACAAGTTTGGATGATAAACTCCGCGATCGTGCTGAGATAATCCCTAATTTTATAATCCCGCACTGGATGGGCCGACTCTCCCCAGCCGATGAGATCGGGAGCTAAAATGTGGTAATTAGAGGCAAAAGCTGGGTAAACTTTAGACCATTCATAGGCAGACGCTCCCCCACCAAAGTTATGGAGAAATAGTAGTGGAGGTAAATCTTCAGTGTCAGCAATCGTCCAAGGTGCATTCGTTTGGGTATAGTAAACCATTGCCCCCAAGAATGTATGAATGACTTTATGCCCAAAGCCAGGAGGTTGAAACTGAAGCATAAAATTAAAAAGTTTAGTTTATTTGAATTTGCCTACAGTCAAACTAATTCAGGAGTCAAAATACATCTGTCTGAATAGTTATATAGCAGAATTCAGTCCTTCTGAGTTCCGAAGTAAAACAGGCTTTCAACCTGGCTTTTAAACTTAGATTGTGTACCTCTCTAACTTGAAATTCGCTGTATCCATTAGACTTGATTATTTCTAAATTCTAAATTCTGACTCCTAGATGCTGAATTCTTGCAATTCATAATTCATCATTTACCCTTGCTTTTTCTCGGCATCTCCTGTGATTTGAACAAGTTGATGAAGGTTATCGCCACTAATATGATATGCTCCTCCAAAACCAACTACAAAGCGACCTTCACTTGGAGTTAATCGGAAAATCCGAAAGTCAGACAAGCCGCGCAAAACTTCGATAATTTCACCAAACCGCTCTTGAAATTGCTCAACAATTTGATTCCACTTGTCAGTTTCACGCTCTATCAAAGTTGCCGTACAATCAAAACTCAAACGACGACGGGCAAAAATTAGATTACTTTTAGCTTCATCCTCGATAAACAAGACACTAACATGAGGATTGGCATAGAGATTTTTGGTGTGAATCGAAAGACCACTAACGTAAATGTAGATATTCTTGGAATCATCTATTACAAAGGGAGCATAACTAGCATTGGGTATTGCTTGTGCGCTCACAGTGCTAATAATTACACTCTCAAATGCTTCAGGGAACTTTTCGTACTCAGCTTGAATGTTTTCAAGTTGACTCATAAAGTAGATTACCACGCTTATTAGGAACACCTAATTAAGTATCTTAACGTGATTGAGCGATGTCTACGAAAAGCTACAGTTACGCATGGAATGCCCAAAAAATAAAAGCGATCGCTTTCTTGAACTCAAGAGCGATCGCTAATTTTTAACTTACAGAATACAGCTTAAGCAGCAACAGGTTCCAACAATTTAATGTCAGAGAAAATAAATTCCTGAGTAGAAAATTGTCCTGCTGTCTCGGTGCGAATCTCCCGACGATTTAGGATGAAATAGTCACCAACTTTTTCATACTCATCAATAAATTCGCTTCTACCGCCCTTTTGTTCCCCAGTTTTGGGGTCATGGTACACAGAGTCATAGGTATGGGACAAGTAGCCTTCCCCGGTATCGTGACTGCTGAAGGTGTCAATGGTAACGTAAGTCCCGTGGATTAGACGGTGAACATGGCAGACTTCATTATTGCGGACTTTGTATTTATCGCCCTCAGCCTTACCACCCATTAAAAGCTCAACCGCACCTGTTTCGTCAGTTTTACCATAACTAAACGTATTGGCGCTGTGAGTGTCTTCAAAGCTGCGGCGGACGCGGTGAATTGCTATCTCCCAGGCTTGACCATGAATTGCTTTCTGGGCTGACTCATCATCTACATCCAAAACTTCGGCTTTGAGATTGGCACTGATGATAACTTTGCCTGTAAACACTTTACCATCATGCTTATAGGTAATATTTGCAGTATAACCAGGGAAATTCTTGTCCCAAGTATAGCGGTTTTCATAAGCAGCCCGGAAAAGTTCCTGAGCAGAGAGTTGTGTAACTGTCATGTGCTTCTCCTAGTCGCTACTGTAATTAGCGTTTTAGTTTCCTTGGTATTAGCATAGAAGTAATTGTTGAGGCTTGGATAGTCCCCAACTGGGTACACTTATGGCTAATTCTCTACACGCTGTATTTCAGGCGATCGCTAATGTCCAAAATGAGCAAGAGTTAAGACTCGCTCTCACGGATAAAATTAGCGAGCATTTTGGCGTGCAAAATTGGGGTATTTATCTCCTAGATGAGCAACCAACCACTGAGATTAATGTTCCAGGCATTCCAGCAGTATGCTTAGAGAGCAATCCAGTGGGACGCTATGTAGTTGAGCGTCATGCTCCCGCCCACGAACAGTTATTATTATCGCCAGGAGACTGGAAGCATTTTTGTTCCCGTTCCGACCACGAACACGTGATGACCGGGCCAATTGTTTGCGATGGTCGTCTTGTCGGAACCCTTAACTTGGCACGTGACAAGGGAAATCCTGCTTTTAATGGTAACGATTTAGCTGACTTGAGCGCTTTATGCATTCATTTGTCAGCAAAAATGGCAACCCTACGAACAAAACCCAAAATATCCAATTCCCTTTTAGTTAGTCCTTTGACAGCGCGTGAGTTAGAAATTGCCGAGTTAGTGGCACAGGGGTTAACGAATGCAGAAATTGGAGAAAAACTTTGGATTACGCAAAATTCCGTCAAACAAGCTTTGAAGAGAATGTTTCGGAAGTTGAAGGTTTCGGCGCGTGCAGAAATGGTAGCAAAGCTACAAGATATACAAGTTTCTTGAAGGAGGTAGAGGCAGAAGGCAGTTCATTGGTGTCAGTAGTGCTGAGTGCTGAGTGCTGTTAGCGGATAGCTAAGGTTTAGCCCGTGCTGAGTATAACCCCATAGTTGAAATAAGAACGTATTTTTTCTTGCACTACGTGTCCTTGTGAACAGTGAACAGTGACCAGTGACCAGTTACCAACCGATTCTTGCTGATATAGCACAAGCTTTGGTGGTTAGGACATCAACAGACGATAAAACTTAGACACAAAAAGGCTTTTCACCCAGTCCCCAGTCCCCAGTCCCCAGTCCCCAGTCCCCAGTCCCCAGTCCCCAGTCCCTTGCTATAACTGATAACTGTTATCTCAGCATCGCTAACAGCATCGATCATAATAATCCCTCCAATTCTGCAAACTTACGCAAACGCGGTAAACATTGGCGTTGATAAAAACTGCTTAATGTCGGAATTGACAACCTAAATTCCTCAGATAAATCTTTCCAGCTAACTTCTGGGGGTAAGCGTTTGAGAATTAACACCTGACAATTCACATCTGGACGCCCTTTAATGTAAGTACCGCGCAGTTCCCCATCCGAATCTGTCTTCGCCCATATCTCCAACTCTTCCAAAATCGGAGGTGCTTGGGGGGTAGCCTGTAGGTTATCTACAGGATCGATAGTTTCACTTGTTCCACCGGATGTAGACTGACGAATTCTCAGAGGGACTGTTGTGGCTTGTTCTCGGTTCTGCTTAAGGTAAAAGTCTTGTAGTCTCCGTTTTAAGTAAGCATTCAGCCAGGTGATCACACTGCCATAATTTGGATCGTAGATTTGACCTGTCAAACCTTCACAAACATTGCGACAGAAATACAACCAAGTTTGTTGTAGTGCGTCTTGATAGTAGGGAGTAGTTTCCCTCCAGAGTCTATTTGCTGTCAAGCGAATAATTTGCGTGAGCAGCTTCTGACGCTGAGGGCTTCCAGGTTGGTGTCCACAGGCTTCTGTAACTAAGCGGCGTAGCTGTTCATCGAATTGAACCATGACAATCTTGGCGAAGAAAGCAAGAATATCTTAGTATTGCGTATAACAACACCCGAAGAATTACCTTTCCTCAAGATAAGTAGAAGGAGTGGAAAAAATCAAACTATTTTAATAAAAGTAAAGTAGGCTAAAATCCTCTTTCTTCCTGTCTCCTGCGGACGCTCTCTACGTTCGCGAACAGCGTGTCGCAGACAGACGCTCTTGCTAACTTGCAACTCTTACAGAGTACGCGGACTCGCTCTAAGCTTTGCCATGCCGTTGGCGTTCGCGTTCGCTGACAAATCCGGGTTCCACATCCAGTGAAAAGTCAGCTGAATTCCTTATCAATCCTTAAATTTAGAATTGCTGGTATTTTTTCTGAATATAATTTGGTAAATTCTTTAATATTTATACTTGAGAAAATTACGTGGGATGAACCTGGAGATTGCCAATTTTATTGATATTGTTAAAGCGAGAGCCTTGATTGAGCCAGATAAAACATCTTTTATTTTTCTGCAAGACGGAGAAACAGAAGTTGCCAAGCTTACCTATAAAGAGTTAGACCAACAAGCAAAGGCGATCGCATCTCAACTACAAAGTATCATAAATCCTGGCGATGCCTACGGCGCGCTACGCGTACGCGCTTTACTTCTCTACCCACCTGGACTTGATTTTATTGCTGCCTTCTTTGGCTGTTTATATGCTGGAATAATTGCAGTTCCCGCTTATCCACCCCGGCGGAATCAACATCAGTCTAGATTAGAGGCAATTATTGCAGATGCTCAACCGCTAGTTGTTCTCACCACATCTGATTTATTTGCAAATATCAGCAATCAACTAAGTCAAAATCAACAATTCCCCAACTTGCACTATATAACTACTAACAATATCCTTAGTAGTGAAAATTTTACCCCCTATCAAGCCTCACCAGACACCCTGGCTTTTCTGCAATACACTTCCGGATCTACAGGGATACCAAAGGGTGTAATGATTACGCATGGCAATTTGCTACATAACAGTCAGCTAATCCAGAGTTGTTTTCAAGACACACCAGATAGTTTAGGAGTGTCTTGGTTGCCACCTTATCATGACATGGGATTGATTGGTGGAGTGCTACAACCGTTATATGTTGGTGCGCCTACGATCTTAATGTCACCTGTAGCATTTATCCAAAAACCTTGGCGCTGGCTACAAGCTATTTCTCGCTACAAAGCAACTACCAGTGGCGGGCCAAATTTTGCTTACGAATTATGTGTAAAAAAAATTACTTTAGAACAAAAAGCAGAACTTGACTTGAGTAACTGGATATTAGCTTTTAATGGAGCAGAACCTATTCGTATAGAAACTTTAGAACGATTTGCAACAGCTTTTAAGTCTTGTGGTTTTCGGCAGGAAGCATTTTATCCCTGTTATGGTATGGCAGAAGCAACTTTATTGGTTTCTGGCGGTTTGAAAACATCTCTACCTAGTGTTTGCCAAGTTGACAAAGCAGCATTAGAGAAACACCAGATAGTTGCAGATGTCAATACTTCAGAAAATATTCAGAAAATGGTTAGTTGTGGTTACGCAAGATTAGACCAGAAAATAGCGATAGTCGATCCTGAGTTACAAATCCCATGTCCAGAGGGTAAAGTAGGAGAAATTTGGGTATCGGGTGCAAGCGTAGCTATGGGATATTGGCAGCAACGAGACCTAACAGAACAAACTTTTAATGCTTATCTAGCAGATGAAGGCCCCTTTCTCAGAACTGGGGATTTAGGATTTTTACAGCATGGTGAGTTGTTCGTAACTGGCCGAATTAAAGATTTAATTATCATTAGAGGTTGCAACCATTATCCTCAAGATATTGAACAGACAGTGCAACAAAGCCATCCTGCTCTAGTTGTCGGTTCTGGTGCGGCATTTGTAGTAGATTTAAACGGCGAACAGAAATTGGTAGTAGTTCAGGAAGTCGAGCGTACTTACTTGCATAAGCTAAATGTTCAAGAGGTAGTTAGAAATGTTCGCCAAGCAGTTGCAACCGAAGATGGGATACAGATTAATACTATAGTACTGGTTAAAACGGGCAGTCTTCTTAAAACTTCTAGTGGTAAAATTCAGCGCTTTGCTTGTCGAGAGGCATTTTTATCTGGAAATTTACAAATAATAGATATGTAAATAACTATAAAAATGCATTGCATTCCGCAGCTTTTATAGTAATATCAATTTTACTCTGAAAGATAAATTTATAAATCAGAAATAAAGAATAAGGACGTTAGTCACCAGAATTATCTAATTAAATTCTGCGTGATTTACGGATGTAGCTTGCTTTTTAGTAAGAGTATAAATGGGTTTAAATTCACCATAAAATTAACAATTTTGTGGTCTTGTTTTGGTGGGTTTAAATCCACTCACTTATTGATTATGACTTTATATTTAAACTTATTGCTAGGGGTAAAAAATGTCCGCTCAACTTAAAGTTTCAGTATCAAGTATTTATTTAGAAAACATTAAGCGACGTTTTATTTTAGGAATTTTTTTTATATCTTTATTTGGATGTCTAGCGGCTTTAGCTGATTTTTTTCTATTAGGTATTACGGCTTGGAAAATAGGTCTATTGTTGTTCATGTTAATCCTGACTGGTATAGGAATTACTGTTGGCTTTCATCGATATTTTGCTCACAAAACTTTCAAAAGTATACCAGTAATCGGCATTATTCTAGCTATTCTTGGTTCTATGGCAGGTCAAGGTTCGGTGATTTCTTGGGTGTCTGTTCATCGATGTCATCATCAATATAGCGATCGCCCTGGAGATCCCCATTCTCCTCATCTTCACGGTGAAGGAATTGGCGGGAGGCTCAAAGGTTTGTGGTATGCCCATCTTGGTTGGTTATTAGATGGAGAACTCCCCAATTCTCTTGTTTTTGCTAAAGATTTACTCCAAGACCCTATTTATCAAAAAATCAACCGACTATATGGGATATGGATTATTTTAGGTTTAATTCTTCCAGCGATTTTAGGGGGAATTATTACTTGGAGTTGGCTGGGTTTTTTACAAGGATTTATCTGGGGAGGAATGCTCAGACTTTTTTTCAGCTTTAATAGTGGTTACATTATTAACTCTATAGGTCATGTTTATGGAAAAAGATTGTTTAAAAACATAGACCAAAGTAAAAACAACATTTGGTTGGCGATTCTTACCCTTGGTGAAGGTTGGCACAACAACCATCATGCTTTTCCTAACTCAGCAAAGTTTGGTTTAAAGTGGTGGCAAATAGATCCAGGATACTGGGTAATTTTTACTTTACAAGCTATAGGTTTAGCTTGGGATGTAAAGCATCCTAGTTTAGAAGCAATTGAATTCAAAAAACTGAATGAAATTTCACAATAATACTCTCAATTAGCTAAAAATAATTAACAAAACTTTCAAATAATAAAAAATGGAACTTGAAAATTTACAAATTGATTCCACATTAAAAGCCTCAGAAGTATTGAAAACAAAGGTTACTGTAGCAGAAATTCAAGCCTGGTTAATTTCATATCTAGCTACCGCTTTAGAAATAGCTTCAGATGAAATAGATGTCACTTTGCCTTTACATAGTTACGGATTAGATTCTAGTGCCGCAGTCAGTTTGACTGGCGATCTGGGTGATTTTCTGGAATGCCAGTTAGAACCGGATTTACTAATTGATTACCCAACTATTGAAGCTTTAGCTCAACATTTGGGTGATATAGAGGAAATAACCTTATGAATCTCTATCAACTTTTTGATTGGCTTAATAAACAAGGAATTAAGTTATCGGCTCAAGATGGGAAACTACATCTGCGTGCGCCGAAAGGAGTATTATCTCCAGAAATTCAGAAAATTCTCAGCGAACGGAAAGCTGAAATTCTGGAATTTATGACTCACAATCATCAAAAAATTGAAAAATTTATAGATTTATCCGCAGAAGCAGTTTTAGAATCAACTATTTATCCAGAAAATACCGCTACCTCATGGGTAACTGAACCCACTTCTATTTTTTTAACCGGAGCAACAGGTTTTTTAGGGGCTTTTTTACTATCCGAACTATTACAACAAACTCAAGCAAAAATTTATTGTCTTGTGCGTGCATCCGAACTTGAAACTGCCCAAGGGAGATTGCAAAATAATTTAAAATTTTACAACTTGTGGAATAGTTCTTTCCAGTCAAGAATTATACCAGTTTTGGGTGATATTTCTCTGCCACAACTGGGTTTGACAACAGCAACATTTAGCAAACTAGCAAATGAGATTGACAGTATTTATCATAGTGGAGCATTACTAAGTTATGTGTACTCCTATGCTCGATTGAAACCTTGCAATGTTTTAGGAACACAAGAAATTTTACGATTAGCCTGCCAAAGTAAAACCAAATCCCTGCATTACATTTCAAGTTTTGCTGTATTTGAGTCATCAGCTTATTGCCAAAAAATAGTCGATGAAAACGAATCACTATCTGATTGGGAAGATATTTATTTGGGATATTCTCAAAGTAAATGGGTAGCAGAGAAGTTGGTTATGGAAGCCCGCGATCGCGGATTGCCAATAAATATTTATCGGTCAGCTTTTATCTCTGGGGATAGTCAAACCGGAATTTGGAAAAACAATGATATTATTTGCCGGATGATTAAGGGTTATATTCAGATGGGTAGTATGCCCCAACTCGACTATTTTTTAGATTTATCTCCAGTTGACTATGTAGCCCAAGGAATTGTTTATTTATCCAGACAAAAGCAAGCGATCGGCAAGTGCTATCATCTGAATAATCCTCATCCTTACCATTGGCAAGATTTGTTTGCTTGGCTTTGCTCTTTAGGTTATTCTATCCAACTCATTCCTTATCAACAGTGGCAAAAACAGTTGTCTGCTACTATGCGAACAAACCAAAACGTTTTAACATCTCTAATTCCTTTCTTTTGCAAACAATGGGGGCGAGAAGAAATCACAATTCCTGAGTTATACCAACAAAATATAAGACCAAAAATTAGTTGTCAAGAAACTCTTAATACGCTGAGAGAAACTGCGATTATTTGCCCTCCTGTAGATACTGCTTTACTTAAAATATATTTTTCGTATTTCCTTAGTAGTGGTTATTTAGAACCAGCTTCATAAAGTTAAAACTAGGTAAATATCAGATTACCAAACATAGCTAATTCTAAAAATTTGTGAAGATATAAGTAAATTCAAAGAAAAAATTTTCCTAATGACTCATAGCTGATAAATATTTACTGACCAATGACTAAGATAAAATAATGACAGAAAATCAACTTTTAAATTGGCTAGTTAATATAGGTCAAAATATCATTTGGATAAGTGGTAAATTGCTTTACCAACATTGGTTTCAGCTTAAATGTCAAGGACTAGAAAATATTCCCCAGGATAGAGCTTATATAATTGCAGCTAACCATGTTAGTCATCTTGACGGCCCAGCAGTGATAGCGGCCCAAGGCAAACATTTTAAAAATGTTTACAGCTTGGCAGCAAAAGACTACTTTTTCAATCAACCATTCAAAGCATGGATGTGCCAGAATTTTTTCAACATGATTTGCTTTGAACGCAAAGGTAATTTTTTAAATTCTCTGCGTTCCTGTCAAAAAATTGTCGAACAACACAAAGTAATTCTGTTTTTCCCAGAAGGAACTCGCTCGATAACGGGTGAGCTTCAACGCCTAAAACTGGGATTAGGATTGTTAGTGCTGCATTTAAACGTTCCTGTCATTCCTGTCTATATTCATGGAACTTATCAAGCATTGCCTAAAGGTAAACATTTTCCCAAACGACATCCAATTTATGTGAGTTTTGGCTTACCTTTAGACTTCAGGCATTATCAAACTAAACAAAATATACTTGACACTCGTCAAATTCAACAACAAATTATTAATGATGTGTATGTAGCGATCGCACAACTGCACGACAATTTAAGAGGAGGAGTGAATTATGGAAACTTGGGGACATAAATGGGGGTTTGCCGATACCCAGTTTATCATCAATGACGATCGCTCTGTAACTTTGACAGGCGATCGCTATAATTTATCAGGCTACAAAATGCCTTATTTTATTTCCCATATAGAAGAACAATTAGGTATTGAAATTAATCCCCATGAACAGCAACCAGAAATAACAGAAAAATTTATTTACCCTTTAAATATCAATAAAAATTTTTGTCAAGAAATAGAAAATATATTTCCTAATAATCAATACACATTTGACGAGCCAGAACGTCTTTTTCACAGTCATGGGCAAAGTGCTTTTAAAGAAGTTTACAAAGTTCTTTACTCTAAATTAGACCGAACTGTAGATATGGTATTTTATTGCCAATCAGAGTTAGATGCCCAAAAAATTATAAATCTTGCTATAGAACACAATATCTGTCTTGTTCCTTTTGGTGGTGGAACTAATGTTAGCTGCGCCTTAAAGCTACCAGAAGATGAAAAAAGAATGGTAGTTTCTGTAGATATGCGGCGGATGAATAAAATTGAATGGATAGATCGAGATAATCTCCGCGCTTGTGTACAAGCAGGAATTACAGGTCAGCAGCTTGAGGAACAGTTAAGAAAAAATGGATTTACTTGCGGTCACGAACCTGATAGTTTAGAGTTTTCGACTTTAGGGGGTTGGATTTCTACAAATGCGAGTGGAATGAAGAAAAATCGCTATGGTAATATTGAGCAAATTGTAGAAAATATCACTTTAATTACTCCCAAAGGTACAATTGAGCAAATACAACCAATCTCCCGCGCTTCAATGGGAATGCAGATTCAAAATATCCTGTTTGGTAGTGAGGGAAACTTAGGATTAATTACTAAAGCTGTGATTAAAATTCATCCTATTCCGCAGGTAAAAAAATATGGATCTCTCGTTTTTCCTAACTTCGAGTTAGGAGTAGGATTTTTATATAGTTTAGCTCATAGCGGATTTGTTCCAGCTAGTATTCGTTTGGTAGATAATAATCAATTTCGCTTCGGTCAAGCCCTCAAACCACAGCCAACTAATATCAAAGGCTGGATTGATAAACTCAAAAAGTTTTATTTATTAAAGCTGCGTGGCTTTAATCCCTATCAAATGGTAGCAGCTACTATTGTTATGGAAGGATCTGCTCAAGAAATTGCTTATCAACAAACTAATATATATGCGTTAGCTAAAAAATTTCAAGGCTTGGCATCGGGGGCAGAAAACGGACAACGAGGCTATATGCTAACTTATGCTATTGCCTATATGCGAGATTTTTTAGCTAGTTTTTTTATTCTTGGTGAAAGTTTTGAAACATCTGTATCTTGGAGTCAAATTCACCAGGTTTGTCATGCTGTTGACCAGACATTAAAAGAGCAGCATGAAAAGTTTAACTTACCTGGAAAACCTTATTTATCTTACCGAATTAGTCAAATTTATCATACAGGTGTTTGTTTATATTTTATGTTTGGCTTTTATAGTAAAGGAGTTGAATCTCCAGAAATAATTTCTCTTCAAATAGAGCATTATATCAGAGTAGCAATCATGGAAAATGGTGGTTCTATTTCTCATCATCATGGTGTTGGGAAAAGTCGCCAAGAATTTATCAAAAATACTTTGTCATCTGACAGTATTGAATTGATTAAAGAAATCAAACAAGCCAACGATCCCCAAAACATTTTTGGGATCGGCAATTTTTGTGCAGACGCTAAAACTATATGAGTCAGTTTAATGGTTTAGTGGCGTTGATTACTGGGGCTTCCTCTGGAATTGGGGCAGAAGTTGCCAAAGAACTTGCCCGTGAAGGTGCAAAGGTTGTGCTTTTGGCGAGACGGACGGAACGATTAGCAACTATAGCCGCAGAGATTGACCCCAGCAATCAGAGGGTACTAGCTATATCCTGCGATGTAACTTTAGATAGCGAAGTAGAAAAAGCTGTCAGTCTTGCTCGAAGTCAATTCGGTAAGATTGATATCGTTGTTGCCAATGCAGGCTGGTCTTTAAAAGGCAAATTGGCAGACTTAAATGTGGATGATTACCGCAAGCTGTTTGCAACAAATATTTTTGGAGTTCTCAACACAATTTACGCTACTTTAGATGACCTGAAAAAAACGCAGGGAAGATTAGTTGTTATTAGTAGCGTCAAAAGTTACATTGCTTTGAGTGGTGATTCTGCTTATAGCATGAGCAAATTTGCGTTGCGGGCTTTATGCGAGTCATTATCTCAGGAGTTAGCGCCCGATGGTGTATCGATAATACATATCTGTCCTGGCTACGTTGCTACTGAAATTCGTCAGGTAGATAACCAAGGTATTTGGCATCCAGAGTGGCAAGATTCTATTCCGTCAATGTTGCTGATATCGCCGTCACAAGCAGCAAAAGAAATTGTGCAAGCGATTTCTCAACGGAAGAAGGAAAAAGCGATCGCCAATTACAGTAAGGTAATTATTTTTCTGAAACGGCATCTACCAGGCTTGGTTTTATGGATAATATCTAGGTTCAAAATTAAAGTTTCTTATAAGAAGTGAGAGAAGTTGTGGAAATTTTCAACCCGTTAATTTTGCCAACCCTTGTTATTGCTGGGGGGGAAATAGCGATCGCTTTACTAGTTTTCATGATTTTCGCTATTATTTATCGACGCGACCCGGACAAAGTTAAACATGATGCTCTCAAGTTAGCTATCTTAATCGGCATTGGATTGATTTTAATTGCTGCGGCAGGGCTAGGAAAATACGGATTACTACCTGTTGCTTTGTTCTTAGCCTATTTTGGCTGGCAGGAATTACTAGAAACTGTGCAAATTAAATATGGTGCGATCGCTTTACCTGTGCTGTTGCAGCTATTGGGAACTGTTGGGATTGTGGGCGGAGTTTGGGGAAATGTTTTTGCTATTTTTTGCAGCGCGATCGTTGCTCTTTGGGTGGCGATCGCTTTACCAATTTTAATCCTGCGTCATCCACCCCCAATGCACGGTATTTTAACTACAGCTTTTGGCATAGTTTTTATTACTATCCCCTTAGCCAGCTTATTAACACTTGCCGACTCTGCTTATCAAGAATTTAATCTACTCATCTTACTAGTATTAACTAATGATGGTTTTTCTCAAGGAATTGGCAAAATATTAGGAAAAACGCCTCTAATTCCTGGGATTAGTCCTAATAAAACCTGGGAAGGAACTATTGGAGGACTCCTAGCTTGTCTTGTTTTAGGTTGGAGTCTTAGTTTCATGTTACCAGAATGGCGACTTTGGCAAGTTTTGTTATTGTCTGGAGGAGTTGCTTTGATGGCATTAACTGGTGATTTGATTGCGTCTTCGCTAAAGCGAGAAGCAGGAATTAAAGATTTTGGTCAAGTTTTAGCAGTAACTGGAGGAGTTTTAGATAAGTTTGATAGTGTAATGTTTACAATTCCAATTTTTTATTTTATTGTGCATTGCAAACAGTCTTTAAACTAACCTTTTAATAGTTTTCTGAATCTCCCGTATTTCTGGAGATAATTAAATTTGCTTGTCGGGTCTTATTTCGCTGAAATCTGGGTATTCTAGCAATATCTTCGTTAAACCCGTCCTGACAAAATGTAATCAAATAAGTTTTTTATATTATCTGCAAAAACGCTATGTTTAGTCCAATTATACGGCAAATTGATTTAGCTAACAGTTTAACTTTAACAGGATTAGTTTTGAGTTTAATCTCAGTTTTTTTAGCAGTACATGGACATTATAATGAAGCTGTAATCTGCATGATGTATGCAGGAATAATTGATTTATTTGATGGTCTTGTTGCTAAAAAAATTTCCCGCACAGAATTACAATCTGAAGTTGGCAAGCAATTAGATAGTATTGTTGATGTTTGTTCGTTTGGTTTTGCTCCAGCAATTTTTGCTTACTGCTTTGGATTGAAGGATTTATTATCTATTGCAGTGCTAATATTTTATCTCGCAACAAACGCCTTGCGATTAGCATACTTTAATACTACAGGTTTAATGAATGAGGGAAGCGAACAATATTATACAGGCTTACCTGTGACTTACGCGGCTTTGTTTATCCCCCTAGCATTTACAGCTAGATTTGCTTTACCTGATGAAACAATGAAGTTTATCTTAGATAGTGTTTACCTACTATTAGCTCTAGCAATGATAGGCAATTTTAAAATGCTCAAGCTGCGAGGCGTTTGGTATGGGATATTTGCTCTCGGCGCGATCGCACTTACGGCTGTATATGGTTGGGTAAGTACTGTAGGCATATACTTCTAGGAATAAATGACAAGTAAAACGCTGAAAACTGAAATTTATTACCTCGAACGTCAAACAGGAGAAATTATTTATGAGCAGATATTTGCTGAAAAAACTTTACGTTTATTATATGAAAATTATTTTGGATTTATAATTTTTAACTATTTACTTAATAACAAGACATTTTGTTGGCTTTATGGCAAATATCAAGATTTACCTTTGACTAAAAGCCAAATTAATAAATTTGTTCGTCGGTATCAAATTGATATTAAAGAGACTGAATTGCCACTGAAAAATTATCACAGCTTTAATGCTTTTTTCTCACGCAGACTCAAACCTAATGCTCGCGTATTTACTACCGAGTCAAATATATTTTGCGCTCCAGCAGATAGTAGAATTTTAGTTTATCCAAAATTGACAGCAGAAACTCAGATTCCTGTGAAAAGTTCTTCTGTTACGATCGCAGAATTACTAAACTGTGAAAAATTAGCTCAAATCTATTGCCAAGGTTCAGCACTTTGTCTGCGTCTTGCTCCCTATGATTATCATCGATTCCATTTTTCTGATACAGGAAAAGCGTTACCAGCAAAATATATTCAAGGAAAATATCACTCCGTTAATCCACTTGCACTTGCTAAAGTATGTAATATTTTTTCTCTCAATAAAAGAATGGTAACAGAATTTATTTCTGATAATTTTGGCAGAATCGCCTATATAGAGATAGGCGCTTTTACTATTGGCAGTATCATTCAAACTTATACTCCTGGCATAGTTTATAAAGGTCAAGAGAAAGGATATTTTCAGTATGGCGGTTCTACTTTAGTTCTGTTGTTCCAACCTGGAACTATTTGTTTTGATGACGATTTAATTCAACATTCACTAGAAGGTCTTGAAGTTTACGTTCAGGCTGGTAATCAAATTGGAAAAAAAAACCAAATTCAAAGTTAAGGAATGGAAAAATGCGGACTTTCCTTTTCATCTGGTTTGGACAGCTAATTTCTCTGATTGGCTCTGGATTGACTAGCTTTGCGCTGGGAGTGTGGTTGTATCAGACTACTGGTTCATCAGTACAATTTTCTTTGATGTATGTATGTGCTGAACTTCCCTATATTATTCTTGCTCCTTTTGGGGGTGCGATCGCCGACCGATGGAATCGACGCTGGCTAATAATTTTCAGTGATAGTATTTCTGCTGTTTGTACTCTTTCTATTGCTCTATTAATGTGGCAAGATTGGTTACAAATCTGGCATCTTTACTTAGCAGTTGCAGTCAGTTCTGGTTGCAAAGGATTTCAACAACCCGCCTATTATACAACCCCAACTCTTTTTGTTTCTCCAAAACATTTTGGTCGTGCTAATGGCATGATTCAGCTTGCTCAAGGAGCGGGACAATTATTATCTCCTATCTTAGCTGGGATATTGGTAGATATAATTAAAATTTACGGCGTTATTTTAATTGATTTTATCAGCTTTATTGTTGCTCTATTGACCCTGTTGACAATCCCTTTTCCTAGTGTTTCCAGTTCCCAATATATTCAACATTCTCAGACTTCACTGTTAGATAATATTGTTGAAGGCTGGAACTATATTAAAGCTCGTCCTGGTTTGTTGACGCTGCTGATATTCTTTTTTATTACTGACTTCACTATTGGTTTAGTACAAGTTTTAATAACTCCAATGGTTTTAAGCTTTGCTAATGCTAAAGTCCTCGGTCAAATTTTTTCCATCGGTGGAAGTGGTTGGTTATTTGGGGCAGTTTTAATGAGTACATGGGGCGGTTTTAAACGTAAAGTTAATGCAGTTTTATGTTTTGAGTTTATATTAGGTTTATCGATTTTAGTTGCTGGTATGCAACCTTCAGCAATCTTAATTACTGTTGCGGCTTTTTTTGCTTTTTTCAGCGTTCCGATTATTATTAGTTCTCATAATTCGATTTGGCAGGTTAAGGTTGACCCGAAAGTTCAAGGTCGGGTTTTTGCCTTGCGGGGTGCGATCGCCTGGGCCGCTTTTCCCCTTGCTTATCTCTTGGCTGGCCCTTTAGCAGACTATGTATTTCAGCCTTTACTACTTCCAGATGGATTGCTAGCAAACAGTATTGGACTACTCATTGGTGTTGGCCCAGGACGGGGTATTGGTTTGTTATTTAATTTAGTTGGAATTTTTGTCATGCTGGCAACAATTGTCGCTT
Source organism: Nostoc sp. DedSLP04 (assembly GCF_034530775.1). NCBI lineage: Bacteria > Bacillati > Cyanobacteriota > Cyanophyceae > Nostocales > Nostocaceae > Nostoc > Nostoc sp. DedSLP04. The sequence goes on from NZ_JAVRCL010000005.1 coordinate 184,168, forward strand.
ATAACTATCCCTATATTCGCAGAGTAGAAGACGACTTGCCCGATTTTGTAAAACCTGTCTAGGTAATCATGGATAGCCAAAGCGTTGAAACTGCAACGATGGTATCAAAACAAGTGGTTTCGATCCTGACAAAAAAATTAAGGGACGTAAGCGGCATCTGATGGAGCGACAAAAGAGCTAGGATGCAGCTAGAATAAGTTCCATCGCCCTAAGAGGTTATGTGAGGAGTATTTTTTGAATTAATCTTACTCCCCACTCCCCACTCCCCACTCTCCTTAATATAATCCCAGCCAGGATAGGACATTTTCCCACCAAGAATATTGCAGATTACCTACACTCAACTTCATTTTGTTGCGAATATCTTGGATTTTCCAGTTGGTTAGTTTAGCTAGAGTTTGCGCCTCTTGTTCAAAACGTTTGGGTAAAGACTGCTTATATTGTCTGCCAGCCTGACATTTGAGTTCTCCTTGGAACGGATGTTGTAAAACATAACGTCCTTGAAAAGATTCACTGTTGGCAGTTTGTTGAAATATCAAGTCTTCAGGGAATTTGTCGCGGGTATAGCGAACATGCAATCGAGAGATGAAGACGTTACTTCTAGGAGAGGGACGGCGAAAACTAGGGGGTACTGGCACATTACTTGTAGAATTATCATCTAGCCAAAATACACCTGCTTGCTTGAGTTCTTCTGGAGTCAGGGGTTCGGCGGAACAAGGATCGCAACTACCCATATCCCAAGCGTATTCTAAAAAACCAACTTTCCTGTCTTCTTTGGTGTAGACAGTTTGAAACATGGATTTGTAGAATTCACCAAATTCATCTTTGACAAATAAGGGAATGTTCGCGTCGGAGGGAATTTTTACCGTCCGATAGTTAGTGATTTCTGCCTGTCCTTGGGGCGAGAGAATGTAGACAATTAAATCCTGCTCTGTCGTAGCATTGATCATGCCTAAACGAATTGGCAGCATGAATTTAGGTGATTGGTAGGAAATTTGTAGCGGACGGAGAAACTGGTAGCCAGATTGCTCGAATTTATCTAAGTTGACTTTAGCAACAAAGAATTTCATTGAGGAGCGAATATAAGGCTGAAGTAACTGTTTCGCACCTCTGGGGATTTTGTAGCCATTGCGTTTAAGCCAAGTTTCCAATCCACCAGATTCTTTCGCACTGAGGATCAAAATGTCGTATTCGCCAACGTTAAAACGTGCTTCAACCGTCACACCCAAACTAGCATCGCCCCTTGCATTCCCCGCCTCACTTCTCGGTGCTGCTGGCGCTGGTGCTGATAATTCTCTATCGTAAACTGGGGCACAAGGATCTGGGTCGAAATATTCTACCAATCGCGGCGCACTAAAAGCATCTAGCCGCTCGATAATCTTGGGTTCAGTGACGCGAACTTGTTCTTTTTGCAACACTGTTGGCACTGGTACTACCATTGCAAAATCTTTGACTTCGCCTTGAAAGTCGTTTGCCATTGTCATGATAGTGCGATCGCCATCCCGCGCTATAACCACTTGAGAAGCTTTGTTATACAGTTTTGTATCAGCTTTGGCTACATAAAATCCACAAAATGCCCAAGCTGCGGGAGCAAAGCATAAAACAGCTACAATTGCTAACAATAATGGTGTTAAAAGCCGAAAAAATTTCATTATTTTATACCTCTATTTTTTTAGTGCTAGAGACTAGAGACGCGATGAATCGCGTCTGTACAAGAGTGAAGTTCTTCCCCTGCTTCCTCATCTTTTTCTTGCCAAGTAAATCTTGGGGCTAACCAGAAAACATCTAGGAGGATGCTCAAGGGTGCAAGGGCAAATAGCGCCCAGAAAACTGCTGTGGAAACAAAGAAATAATTTCGTAGGATAAAAGTTAATCCAGCGATGCAAACTGCCCAAACTACACGCCCAATTCGGGAATTGGGAATCGATCGCGGATCGGTAATCATAAATAGGGCGAACAGCAGTAAAGACCCACTCATCAATCGATGCCAATAAACATCCCAAGTCCAACCCAGCCAGAAATTGCGAATCGCCTCTAGCAAAGAGTAAGAACCCAAAAAAGCTGCTGTGGTGTCCCAGCGACCGATGCGCTGCAAAATCATGCCGCCAGTACCGAGAAATAATAGCCCATACCACCACTCTTCACCCCATTGTCCCGGCGAAACCCAAGCATCGGGGGTGAGAATCAAGGCAGATATAATGCCAAAATTGGCAGGATTGAAGAAATGCTTATCGCCGACTCGGAAGATAAATTTGCTGGCGATCGCAATTGCTGCGGCTATTGCCATTGTTGTCCAGTGGTCAGCCCGCAACAGTAAACTCAGTCCCAGTGAGGTAATTAAAGCACTGCGAAGATTTAGGCTTTGTCCTTTGTCATTTGCTAATGACCAATGACTAATACTTCGACTACGCTCAGTACAAGTGACTAATGACAATATCCATTGAGTTGCTAGACTTGTGGCGATCGCTACCCCAATCAACTCTGGTCGCAACGTCCAATCTCGTGTACCGATTCCCAAGACTAGAAATAAGCCGAGAAATAGAATTTGATAATCTCGTATATCTTTGAGCAACATTACCCTTTTATTCAGGGATATCCCGTAGATTTCTCATCAATTTAGACGAGTACTAAGTAAAATGGCATTGCTGTTACAGATTTTGTTACAAAATAAAGCATTGACAGACCAAAGCGATCGCTCTGCTGTTTGAACTTAAAGATCGCCAAAAAAGGTAGGGATGCGATCGCATCTCTACCTTCTTCAAGTTAATTCACCGAAGTATGAAGATATGGAATAAAAGGAAAAGATTTATACCAGCACAACATCCAGATTAACTGAGAATAAAGAAGGCTTGTTCTCAATGGTGGCGAATTGATACCCTGCGAAGAATAAGTCACCATTAGTGCTGTTGTAGCTGAACTGGTTGTTAGAGCTAGCACCAAATGCAGACTTGGAAATCTGGATTTTGTCACCCTCTTTCCACTCGAAGTCTTTGATGATATCGATACCTTCAAATTTGCTATTGAAGACAAACTTATCTGCGCCAGCACCACCTGTGAGTACGTCAGTGCCATAACCACCAACGATGAAGTCATTACCCGCTCCACCGCTGAGAACATTATTGGCATCATTACCAACAATTGTATCGTTGCCAACTGTACCAATTAAATTCTCAATGCTGACTAATTTATCTGTGAGAGGAGAATTTCCCGGAAACTTGACTACACCACTAGAGAGATTGGCATCAATGGGGCCAGAGAAGAAAGCGTAAGATGTGGTATCAGTTCCAGCACCACCATCAATGGTGTCAAAGCCAAAGCCACCATCGATGAAGTCATTACCTGCTCCACCGCTGAGAACATTATTGGCATCATTACCAACAATCGTATCGTTGCCAGCTGTACCGATTAAATTCTCAATGCTGACTAATTTATCCGTGAGAGGAGAATTTCCCGGAAACTTGACTACACCACTAGAGAGATTGGCATCAATGGGGCCAGAGAAGAAAGCGTAAGATGTGGTATCAGTTCCAGCACCACCATCAATGGTGTCAAAGCCAAAGCCACCATCGATGAAGTCATTACCTGCTCCACCGCTGAGAACATTATTGGCATCATTACCAACAATCGTATCGTTGCCAGCTGTACCGATTAAATTCTCAATGCTGACTAATTTATCCGTGAGAGGAGAATTTCCCGGAAACTTGACTACACCACTAGAGAGATTGGCATCAATGGGGCCAGAGAAGAAAGCGTAAGATGTGGTATCAGTTCCAGCACCACCATCAATGGTGTCAAAGCCAAAGCCACCATCGATGAAGTCATTACCTGCTCCACCGCTGAGAACATTATTGGCATCATTACCAACAATCGTATCGTTGCCAGCTGTACCGATTAAATTCTCAATGCTGACTAATTTATCCGTGAGAGGAGAATTTCCCGGAAACTTGACTACACCACTAGAGAGATTGGCATCAATGGGGCCAGAGAAGAAAGCGTAAGATGTGGTATCAGTTCCAGCACCACCATCAATGGTGTCAAAGCCAAAGCCACCATCTATGAAGTCATCGCCATTACCACCAAACAGTTTGTCATCACCATCCAAGCCTCTGAGGGTATCGTTGTCACTACTGCCGAAGATAACATCATTGCCATTAGTTCCGGAAAAATTAATTGCCATGAGAGTTTATCCTGAATAAAGAGTAATTGTTAATATCAGGACTTACAATTTGCTAAAAAGACAATTATATGAAAAAGCTGTAATTTTCTTTTCCGCCCTACTTCTGTGACTACGATATTTCCTGTTGAGCTGACAACTAAAAAATAAGTTGAGTCAGCTAGCTAGGAATAGATTGTGATGGAAACTACATTTCCAACTTGGAAATAGGAACAAGGGAAAAACTCACTAACATTACAATAAGTGCTAATTCATATAACTGTCCATTTGTACAGCGTGTAAGTTTTAGATATAAGACTGTTAAGCGTCCGAATCGCGCTTGACATCATCATATTAAGTAATCAGTGTAGTTACGCAAGATTACGGAAAAAAGAAAAAACTTTATGCAGCTAGCTCCCCTCTTTCCAATTTTCTACCGCATTCTCCAGCCGAGTTTTCCCAACTGCCTTTGGGCTGGAAATCCCGGTTCTAAAACGATCGCACTCACATTCGATGATGGGCCACATCCTGAATACACACCCGAAGTCTTGGCAGTGTTAGACCGTTACAAGATTACAGCGAGTTTTTTTTGGTTGGGTGTTTGCGTCAACCGTTCACCAGCTATTGCTAAAGCCGTTAGCGATCGCGGACACTGGATCGGGTTGCATGGCTACGATCATCGCTCTTTTCCCATGCTTTCCCCAAATGACCTGAAGGACAGTTTAGAAAAAACCCAAGCTGCCATTTACAATGCCTGCAACCTGCAACCTGAAGAAGTGCGAGATGTCCGCCCGCCTAATGGTTTCTTTACACCTGCTACTTTAAAATTGTTTTCTCAGTGGAATTACCGCCCAGTTATGTGGAGCGTTGTACCAGAAGACTGGGTGCGTCCAGGTGTAACTACTGTGGTAGAGCGAATTATGCAGCAGGTCAAAAATGGTTCAATAATTGTTTTGCACGATGGTGCTTGCGGTGGAGAAGATGTTGCTGCCACAATTCAAATTCTCATTCCACAACTGCTACAACAAGGTTATGAGTTTGTAACTGTTGATACTCTATGGCAGCAAACTCAGGCTAACTAAAGTAACGTGAGTCCGACAAGCCCTTTTTTGACCTCTCCCCCAACCCCTCTCCGACACGGAGAGGGGAGCCAAAACCCTAATTTTTCATTGCTCCTCCCTTTCCCCGTGGGAGAGGTTCATCGAACTCACGTTAAAGTATTAGCCTGTCAAGTTAAATAAAAGTGTGGTACTGGCGTGTTTATTACTCAAACTTAGCGATCGCTTATTTACATATTTTGCATAGCAAATGTTTATCTGCGATTACGACATTGTAGTGGATAGCGCTTACCCCGCCATGTCGTCCAACCATCTGCTATTTTAGTACGACTGTTATATTTGAGATACCAGTTATCTTGTTCTGCACCTAAATAACGAATACCTAAATCCTGTTTTTGTCTGCTGGAAAAACGTTTTCCTAGAGGAACCCACGCACTACCGTTATCACTAAACCGCCCGACGAGACGCACACCAGAAGTAGTAGAACAAACATCACCGTTACAACTAGTTTGTGGGTCATCGACTACTTTCCACTGCATTTTCGCTGGTCTACCGTCAATATTACAATCCCAAAGACCAAAGAACCACTCACCAGCAATTTGACTGGCTTTAACATGACTAGATGCCAATACCAAACTTGCAGGAACAATCGCCAAGCCCAAAAGCCATTTTGTGATGTTTTTCATAATGCTTCACCAATTCCTTAAGCTAATCTATGCTTTCTATTCACTTACACTTTCTATTCACTTATAGATACCAGTATTACTATTTATGCAGATCGTGAAAGTGTAAAGATTCAATGTTTTTTGTGCATAGACTGCGACACCTTCCTGTTTGTACAACCGAACGGATTAATCAATTACAAACGGGTGAACTGTTATACAGCAGATTTCAAGGAAAGTGAGGTACACAACGATTCGTCTGTTACGCAGGTATAAAGCGTGTTTTACTCCGTAATTCTGAATTATCCAGTATTTATCTAACTAATCTCAAAATCTATCTGACCTGAGTGCATTGCTCTCATACACTGAGGATAATTCAGAACTTCTAAAAGTAAAAATTGAATGCATTAACCTAATATCAAAACTTCTCCAACTGCGTTTATTGTTTAATATGACCGCAGAATGGTATGAAGATTTTTTTACATTTTCTAGTCGGGAGTATCAGCTACTAAATGCTGATATCCCAGTGGCTTATGCTAGTTCCTAGAGTTGATGTGTGGCGAGAAAAGCTTCGACTTCAGCAGCAGTAGGTTGAGAAGCGATCGCACCTGGTTTAATAGTAGTCAGTGCCCCAACAGCGCTGGCATAAGTGACAATGCGTTTTGCTGTTTCTGCATCTCGCAAGCTGTGGATACCATACTTACTCAGTTGATGGATGAATCCTGCCAAAAAGCTATCTCCTGCGCCAGTTGTATCAACTACAGGGATAGAAAACGAGGGTAATTTGCCTTCGTTCTCACCCAGACAATAAGTGCAGCCGTTTTCCCCATCTGTCACCAATACCCCCTCAATCGAAGCTAGACGGTAAGTAATGGCTCCAGGATCTGCGGTTTCAAATAGCCATTCAGCTTCTTCTTTGGAGAGTTTGAGGAAATCAACTCGCTTAAATAATTCTGGAATTTTTTGATGGGCGATGTTTGGCTCTTTCCAAAATACAGGACGCCAGTTAACATCCAGCACAATTTTTAAGTCGTAATGTTCTGCTAACTCTAAAGCACGGTGAATTGCCGCTTCACTTTCAGGATAGGCTAATTCCAAAGTACCCAAAACCAGAAAATCTGCTTCTTGAAACAGCGAATCTGACAATTGTTTAGCTTGCAGGCGAGTATCGGCAAATTCTGCGGTATCGTACTGACCAAATCCGGCAAACGTGCGATCGCCAGCCAGATCCCGTGTAACATAAACTTGCCGCGTTGGTGCTGTGGGATGGCGTTGTACTCCCGTAGTCTCTACACCTACATCTTGTAATAGCTTGACCAGTGCATTTCCTGGCTCATCTTCGCCAACAGCACCGATAAATCCTGCTGACATTCCCAGCTTGACTAAAGCACAGGCTACATTAGCTGGTGCCCCTCCTGGGTAGGGAGTCCAAGATTTCACTTCTTCCAACTTTAGCCCTAATTGATCGGCTAAACAATCAAACAAAATTTCACCAAGGCACAAAACACGGGGATTGCTCATCTCATTTTCAATTTTAGATTTTGATGTAGGATTATGAATTTACAGTATAAAATCTACAATAGTTTTTGCTAATCTGTCGCCAGTCCTTCATAGAATTAAATAGCAATTTTTACTACTCTTATAGCGTGTATGTGCTTCTAATCTCGCTTACTTTATCTCAGTGCTTAGACAATATATTTATCAAAATAAGCTATATTTATTACATGATATTTCGCGTGGTTTATATTTTTAGCAGCTTGAAATCCAAAGAAAATATTGACAATCATATTACTGCTAACACTTGAAACCCTACCAAGAAAAGAATCTTCTAGAATTAGAAAGAGCGATTAAGTACATATACCAAGGGAGGATAGAAATAGTCATGGCTGGTGGCAAGTCTGAGACCCCCGTTAGTCTGTCAGACAGAGAACTGCAAATTATCGACTTAGTAGCCGCTGGCTTAACTAACCAAGAGATTGCAGCAAAACTGGAGATTAGCAAGCGTACAGTTGATAACCATATCAGTAATATTCTCACTAAGACTGAGACAGATAATCGAGTAGCCCTTGTCCGCTGGGCTTTACAGTGGGGCAAAGTCTGTTTGAATGATGTCAATTGCTGTACTCTGCCTAACCAGATTGAATAAACAATTTACTAGTAGAAGCTTAATTGCTTTGGTCTAGTAAATTACAAGCCAATTTTGATTTTTACTGATGTTCCTCTCCTTACGCCTAAGTTTTCAGTGTGAACACTCTAGGACTTACGCATCGTACATAAGTACTAAACACAATTTGGGTATTTTAGCCATGTTTTGCATCCAGTGATCGCAAATGTCGGAATAAATCAGGGTTATCTGAAGCCTCTGAAAAGACTAAATACCGTAGTACACGTTTTGGTTGATTTGTATAGTGCGTAAGTCCTACACTCTACCAAAAGTTCCGAGTCCTTCACTCAGCCGGAGTTTATGTAAGTGGAGCCAGCTGACCCTCGGACTCGGAAACTAAAAAGATCAGAATTCCTTTCCAAATTCAACAGAACAGATATAGGACTAAGGATTGGGGATTAGTGACTGGGGACTGGGGACTGGGGACTGGGAAGAAGCATCTACAATGCCCAATGCCCCATGCCCCATGCCCAATACCCTAACTAAACAATCATCTACAAAAATTAGCAACAATTCAGTGGTGCAAGCGTTACATTTGAAAGAAATCTATGTTGCCCCATCGGCTTTGGGAGTAGTGTTCCAATGAATACTTCCGCTTCTTTTCAGGGTAGCTCGTCTCCCTTTGAATTTTTTAACTTTAATTTTACGATACCTGTATCTGAGAAGGTTCCGAGTCTGGAAGACCAATCTTCAGACTTTCCGCAACCCACACAAGATGCCGACTTACTCAGACAGCTATCGTTTATTCCAGGGTTGAAAGAAATTTTGTTGCTGCGGCAGGTTCACGCTTTAGAACATGCTACTGTTTGGGTTCTTAGCGAATCAAAAAGCGCCTATTCTGCCCCATCAGAATCCACTAACGTTCAATTAGATAATGAACTATTAGGCGGTTTATCTACTGAGCAGGGATTCTACCTCTATGGTGAAGTAAATATTAGTGATTTGCGGCGTGCAGTCACACTTGCTCGATATCGCATCACCAGTGGAGAATGGGATTTGGCTGTACATCCCCGTTGTGGCACAAATTTGTCAGTAGCAATGCTCTTAACAGCTGGATTAGCTGTGGGTGTGCATCTGTTGCTACCATTTCGACCAATTGAGCAACTTATAGGTTTAGGATTAGCAGCGACGACAGCCGCAGAACTCGCACCTGATTTAGGTTCCATAGTGCAGCGTTACCTAACAACTGCCATTCCTTTTAACCTAGCAATTGAAAATATTACCCGTACGCGCGATCTTTGGGGGCGTGAGGCACATTTTGTTAAAGTGGGCTGGCAAGAATGAAGAGAGCAAGAAGCACAAAGGCAGGGAGCAGAGGGGAAAAGAAGTAATTTTTCTTCTCTCCTTAATGCCCAATGCCCAAGCCCAATGCCCAATGCCCAATGCCCTAAAAAAATTATGAGAAAACTTTACTTCTTACTTCCCGGTACAGATAGCAAATTTGCCTGTGGTGGTCTTTGGGCTGAGTTAAAAGCACTTAATCTAGCTCAGAATTTCTGTAGTGCTGATGTTGTAACTTACCGTCAACGCGAAAAAGATAAGCTTTTTATTGATGATTTGCTAAAAGAGAAAAATTTAAATGATGTAATTTTTGTAATCAGTTGGGGATTTGATATAGCTCAACTCGTGGCTAAACTTAAGCAATATAATGTCGTTTACCATGCACATAGTCCAGGTTATTTATTTAGGCTACCTGCAAGTATTCCAATCATGACTGTTAGCCGCTATACAATGGGATATTGGGGAGAAAAATCACCCAACTCTCTGATTTATTATTTGCCCAATCAAATTTCTGATGAGTTTCAAAATTTAGGTTTGGAACGGGATATTGATGTTTTAGTTCAAGCTCGGAAGTCTTCTGAGTATTTAATTAAAGAATTGATTCCGGCGTTGCAAAAACGTTGTAAAGTATTGGTTGTTGACTCATACATAGAGGATTTACCTGGACTATTTAACCGAGCTAAGGTTTACCTCTATGATTCGGCTGAGTACTGGGCACAACAGCGTGTTAGTGAAGGATTTGGTTTACAACCAATGGAAGCTCTTGCTTGTGGCTGTCAAGTATTTTCTAGTGTCAACGGTGGACTAGCTGATTACTTAGACCCTGGATTTAATTGTTATAAAATTGCTGGATATTCCCAAGAATATGATGTGCAACGGATTCTGAAGGTAATTGAATCTTCAGTAGCTTTTAGTTTATCTGAAGATTTTTTGGTTGAGCATCGTACTGAAAATATTATTAAGCGTTTCCAAGTTATTTTAGATGAGTTAAATGAGTTTTTTGACCATAAAATACAGCAGCCATCTAATATTAAGAGTTTGACTAAAATACGGATGGCGAAATTACTCGCTCAGAAGATATATGGTAAATTGAGGAAGAAATATTTTAAGTCATAGAAACGAACCGCAGAGACACTGAGAACACAGAGAAAAGAGAGGAAATTGAATGAGTCGGCGGTTATTAGTTACTGGGGGTGCGGGGTTTATTGGGGCAAATTTTGTGCATCATTGGTGTCAGGTTTATCCAAACGATCGCGTGGTGGTGTTGGATGCTCTGACATACGCGGGGAATCGTCTGAATTTGGCGCCCTTTGAGGGAAGAGAGAATTTTCGGTTTGTGCAGGGAGATATTTGCGATCGCACCATCATAGACAACCTATTAGCAACGGAAAATATTGATACCATCGCCCATTTTGCCGCTGAATCTCATGTCGATCGTTCGATTCTTGGCCCAGCCGCTTTTGTGCAAACTAATGTGGTAGGAACTTTCACCCTACTAGAAGCTTTTCGGCAACATTGGGAAGCGAAAGCACAGCCATCTGATTATCGTTTCCTGCACGTTTCTACTGATGAAGTTTACGGTAGCCTGGGCGCAGATGACCCAGCTTTTTGTGAAACGACACCCTACGCGCCTAATAGTCCCTATTCAGCTTCTAAAGCGGGTAGCGATCATTTAGTCCGTGCTTATTATCATACTTATCAACTTCCAACTATTATCACAAATTGTTCTAATAATTACGGGCCTTATCAGTTTCCCGAAAAACTAATTCCTCTAATGTGTATCAACACTTTGATCGGGAAACCATTACCTGTTTATGGTGATGGTAAAAATGTCCGGGATTGGCTTTATGTGGGCGATCATTGCCGTGCTTTAGATGTAGTAATCAATCATGGTCAACCAGGAGAAACATACAATATTGGTGGCAATAATGAGGTGGAAAATATTAACCTCGTGCAACTTTTATGTCAAATGATGGATGAATTAGCACCTGATTTACCAATATATCCAGCCAAGCAGTTGATTACTTTTGTTAAGGATAGACAGGGACACGACAGGAGATATGCAATTAATGCAAACAAAATTAAAACTCAGCTTGGTTGGACGCCTTCAGTAACAATTGCTGAGGGTTTACGTTTAACAGTTGAATGGTATCTCAATCATCGTGATTGGTGGGAACCTCTGCTGTCTGCGGAATATCAAGCTTACTATCGCAAAAATTATCTGTAGAATGACCTAAAATTGGGCTAACTTTAACGAGTAATGGTCTCAAATTTTTATGGGGAACTAATTTGTCATAATGTAAGCGACCAAGAATTATGCCTGGATGTCTATTTTGATTGTGAGCAAATTCTTCAATCCCTTTCCGAGAAAAGACTTTTTTACTTGTAATAATAAATTCATTTAATGTCTGAGGATTTATTAACCAGTCAGCGGCTTTTTCGTTAGCTGCTCTTTCCTCATCATTCTCTTCTAACGCATCCAAATTATCTAAATAAGCTCCTTGATGTCCTAAAACAATATGTGCTAACTCATGCATGAGGGTGAACCAGAATGAATCTATCCGGTCATATCTCAATGTCAACGCGATAACGGGATTGCTGTTTAAATATAAGGCTGCACCATCCAAGTAGGTTTTGCTTAAATGCGACACAATTATAAAATGTACACCTAAATCTGCCAGCAATTTAGGAATCTGCACAATACTTTCTACTTGTTTCGCACAAGCAAGAATTTTAGGGATAGCAGTCTCAAGTTTTTTGCGTTCAAAACTAGCAACTGCTTGTTGTTTCGCTAGGTTCTCAACTTGTTTTACCCAAGCTATGCGAGAAGTTTCCTCTGGCTCTCGATGCTCGGAACAACGAAAATTAACATCTAGCTGGAGTATTTCATCTAAAGATGATATGCCGAAAAAATCACATACTTGCCGTTCTAAGTCATCAATTGAATCTGCTGCTTGAATCCACTTATTTTTGATTAGTTCAGAGATGGGAGCAATTGTATACAATCGACTTTTACGAGCTATATCTTGCTCTTTTTTTTCTTTTCCTACTAGATGAAGCCGATACTTTGCTTCAAGATTTGTCCAGAACTCTGGAGAAGTACCCAAGGCTTGAGAGAGTTCGATAGCTGTTTCAGGTGTAATTTGCTTGCTTCCCCGAATGATTTCATTGATGGTTTGAACTGGACGCCCCATAATTTCTGCTAAATCTTTCTGTGTCCAGCCACGGGCTTCTAATTCTCGACTTAAAATTTTTCCTGGTGTTGGTACTCTTGCTGGTGCTAGCTTCTGGCTCATATTGCTGTCTCCCCTGCTGACGAAAGTTAGTGGTAGTCTTCGATATCGATTATTGTGAGATAATTTCCCTGCTCATCCTCATCCACTGTCACAATTAGACGCCACTGATTATTCAAACGTAGAGAACGCTGCCCTTGTTTTCCTCGTTTTCCTGATAACTTCTCAAATCTCAATCCTTTTTGAGCATATAAATCTCGCTCGTCTACAGCAGCATCAATAATCGCCATGATTTCAAAAAAGTCATCAACCACACCTGGGTATTTATGAGCATCTTTTTCTGCTGTGTAAAGTGCTTCGAGTTTCTTTTTTTTAAACTGAAAACGCAAAGCTTCCCCCAAGTTAAATGCACTGGATTCTGCATTATATAACAGTTGGCTTCAGCCTTGGGGTGAATGACTGATATTTTAATTATAAATCTTATTGTGACAAGAGATTTAAGCAGTTTGTAAAGTTTGTTAGATAATCTTGAAAGTTAAGGCAAACCTATTCTGTAAAGGACTTTGCTATTTTCCTCCAACAACATATCTTGGTTGAGCTTGATCGTCTTCCTATCACTGCTTACAGTACAATTGTACTATACAGTCTAACTAAAGGCAAGTTATGCAAAGCGTCTTGTCCATCCCAGTTACACAAATCAAATGCACAACAGCTTACTAAGACAGTAAGGGATTGCTGCCACAGTTTCTGTAGATAATGACTATCCTTAAATATAAGGGAATCAGATCAACGTAAATTGCCAGCAGGTGTTAAGATGCTGCAACCAGAACAAATATTACAAGATCGTTATCAAATCCAGCGCCAACTCGGCAACAATGGAATTCGTCAAACTTGGCAAGCATTGGATTTACAAGCCTCTGATGGCGAAAATTCGACCGTTGTGGTCAAACTTTTGGCCTTTGGCGGTACTGTGCAGTGGGATGACCTGAAACTTTTTGAGAGGGAAGCACAAATCCTTAAACAGCTAAATCATCCCCGCATCCCTCAATATATAGATTATTTTTGTATCGACGATCGCACCCTCTGGTTCGCCTTAATACAAGAATATATCCCTGGTGAGTCGCTTAAGGATAAACTTGCTGTTGGCAAAAGATTTAGTGAAAAGCGAGCGAAAAAAATTGCTGTTGAAGTTTTAAATATTCTCACCTATCTACATGAATTGAATCCTGGAGTGTTACATAGAGATATTAAACCGAGTAATTTAATCTGGGGCGAAGATAATCAGATTTATTTAGTTGATTTTGGTGCAGTTCAGGATAAAGCGGCAAAAGAGGGCGTTACTTTTACCGTTGTCGGTACTTATGGTTATGCCCCAATGGAGCAATTTGGTGGTCGAGCAGTTGCGGCTTCAGACTTATATGCACTGGGAGCGACTTTGATTCATTTGCTCACTGGAACTTCTCCCTCTGATTTACCCCAGCAGGATTTGCGACTGCAATTTACAGACCGAGTTAACCTCAGTCCCAGTTTTGTCAGTTGGCTACAAAAGTTGATAGAACCCGCTCCCGAACAAAGATTTACTAGTGCAAGCGTTGCGCTGAATGCCCTCAAATCGGGACTGACTGTCAAATCTGCAAACAGGAATCAACTTTTGCCGCTAAGAGAAATAATCAACAATTCTGGATGCGGGATTAATAATCACAATGAAACAGTCCCAGAGGAAATTCTTGGTTGGAATTGGGGCGCATTTCTAATGCCTTGGTTGTGGATGTGGCCGAATCAAGTGTGGTATGGTCTATTCTGTTTTGTACCTAATGCTTGGTGGGTAATGGCGATCGCACTTGGTGCAAAAGGCAATGAATGGGCTTGGAAAAGTAGACGGTGGCGCAGTATTGAACAATTCAAAGCCCATCAAAGAGGTTGGGCGATCGCTGGTATTCTACTGGGAGCGCCTATTAGTATTATGTTGTGGGTGCGAGCGATCGCTTTGCTCAAATCTGCATTTTAGTGGGGCATTGGGCATTGGGCATTGGGCACAAGAAAGAACCAGAGGGGATGGGGGGCTGAGGGGAAAACTTACTGTAACTTCTCCCCTGCTCCCCTGCTCCCCTGCTTCCTTCTAACTACTAACTTGTGATTCAACTACACCCACAGGACAAGATACGTTTGTCCCTCCTAAACCACAATACCCGTTAGGATTTTTAGCTAGGTATTGCTGATGGTAAGCTTCGGCGTAGTAGAACTCAGGCGCATCCAAGATTTCTGTAGTAATCTTGCCATAACCTGCGCTGTTGAGGGCTTGCTGATAAGCTTCCCGCGATGCTTCTGCTAACTGCTTTTGACTTTCAGAATATACATAAATTCCCGAACGGTATTGAGTGCCAGTATCATTACCTTGGCGCATCCCTTGGGTGGGATTGTGGCTTTCCCAAAAGACTTTGAGCAGTTCGGCATAACTAATCACTTTGGGATCGAACACAACCAACACCACTTCATTGTGACCGGTTCGCCCACTACATACCTCTTCATAAGTGGGGTTGGGTGTTAAACCAGCAGCGTAACCGACTGCGGTGGTGTAAACTCCTTTAAGTTGCCAGAATTTGCGTTCTGCACCCCAAAAACAGCCCAAGCCAAAGATTGCCTTCTCTAATCCATCGGGAAAAGGAGGTTTTAAGGGATTCTTGTTGACATAATGAGCTGCGGGTACTGACATAGATTGTGCCCTTCCTGACAAAGCTTCTTCAGGTGTGGGCATAACTGCCTTTTTGCCAAATCCGAATAGTGCCATTGATTTTGATGATATATATCTTTACCTTATTTACTATTGTAGGACTTACGCAGAAGAGATCCCCCAACCCCCTTAAAAAGGGGGCTTTTAAGATTCCCCCCTTTTTAAGGGGGGCTAGGGGGGATCAAGCTTTCAAGTTTTCAGTGCGTAAGTCCTGTATTGTAAAGATTCTGGCATCGCTTGGGGTTTTCTCAGAGCCATCCTTAGACTGTGTTGACCTTTACAAAAACAGTTCTGAAATCAAGCTCTTTCCTTGAGCGCCTGTTTTGCAATACTACTAACCCTAGAGTCAGAATCATTGCTTAACCGCTCCAAAATTGAAATCGGTATATTGACGTTTTTGGCAACTTTTGCACGAAGATCGGTGCGTGAATGAACTGCGAATTGTTCTAGCAAATGGACAGGAGTATTGGGATGAGAAGCAATATCATGTAGACCATCAATCGTATTTGGATACTGCGTTTGGTTGATTTTTAGATAAAGCTTCTCCAGCGCATCTGAAGGCGTATTGGGGTTTTTAGCGAGATTTCTGAGAAAATGAATGTATGAGCTAGATCGCTCTTGATAGTCTGTAAGTGCAAGCAGCATAGTGGGTGGTGTTCTCAAAGATGATGCGATCGCGCTTACTACATTTTATTCATCTGCAATAGATTTTCTAACACTTTTGGCGCGATCTTAGAATGTCTCAGCAACTGAACTGCACTTCTTTCATACATGGCTTGATTGGATCGCGAGACTAGTTGATGTTGCTTAACCAAGAACTCTGCAAAAAACTCTAGAACGGTAGAGGTTGCATTGGGATTGTTTGCGGCTTGAGGGGGCACATTTGGGTCTGTATCTTGGGTAAGCTTTTCTAAAACCTTTGCAGGGGTTGAGGGATGAGCAGCAACCAATCGCCGGACAGAGGCTCGTCGATCGCTAGCTAATCGCTCTAGCAAGTCGATGGATGTTCCAGGTTTTCCCTCGATAAAATTGATGATGGCGATCGCAGTTTCGGAAACATTTGGATGGTTCTTGACCAGATCGCGAATTTCTTTCTCATTTTCTCCCGCTAGTTTTTCCAATCTGCAAACGTATTGAGCAGGGATAAGGGTGTTTTGGGGTTCTCAGCGATCGCCATTTTCACATAACTGCTTCCACACTCGGCTAGTTGAAGCAATAACGATTCAGAAGTGTTCGGATTTTGAACGATCGCGGTAAAGAGTCCATCGAAATCAGATTCATCAGCATTCTCGTCATCGCAGAAAAGAGGCGGGTTTTCTACAAGTTCTTCCAGAATCTCAAGAGATGTCTTTGGATTTCTAGCCACAGCAAGAAGAATTTCCTCATCCTCGATTTTAGATAACTGAGCGATCGCACTTTCACTAGTTGTTGTGCTACGCGCTAAAGAGAGTCTAACGAAATGACTCTCAGGATTTTCCAACAGCAAAAGATTGAAAATCGGGTTCGCCGTAATTGCGTCTGGAAACTCTTTACCTAATTTCAGCAACACTTCAGTAGGCGTATTCGGATTTTTAGCTACAGCCTCATGAACTTCTGGCTGAGGATGTAAAGATAGCTCCTCAAGCACCACAACCGAAGTGTCAACAGCCGAGGCTAATGCAAAATCGTTGTCATCAAGCATAATCAAGATTTTTATAGATATAGAATGAGTTTTCCCAAAATCTAAGGACACTTTTAGATTAGACTTTTACGAAACTTCATCAATATTACGAATACTTTTCAAGAGGAACTTGGTGTTAAAAGCTACTCATGGATAAAATACCGAAAATTGACCGCCAAAGGGAACATCAAGCGAACGAACGGACATTTCTGGCTTGGCTACGCACTTCTATTGCATTGATTGGCTTTGGTTTTGCGATCGCGCGATTTGGTATATTTCTGCGTCAGTTGAATATTACTATTACTCAACAAGAACCTCCGGTAAGTCCATTATCTAGCTCGGAAAATTTGGGTATTGCTTTGGTAATTTTTGGAATTTTGACTATTGCCTTAGCTGCATGGCGATACAACCAAGTTTTCTGGCAAATTGAAACAGGGAACTATAGACCAAATAGGTTAATGGTTTGGATCATGGCTGGAGTTGTAATTATTTTGGGATTTTTCTGTATTCCTTTGCTTTTATGGCGGGATAAAGTACCTTCTCGTTCTCCGCTTCCCATTCAACCACAGTCCCGAAATTTGCATTAAATACAGCAGGAGTCAGAATAAGTAGATCGGTGTAAATAATTATTGTTGGGATAAGGCAAAGGGCAGGGGGAGAAAGAGTTTGAGGCTTCTTTACTTTTCTTTACACAGTTTGGTTTTTTTGCACCGACTTACTTAAACTTTTTATACGGGCGCATTTTATGTAACTTTTTTGCCGATTCTCAATAATCTTAGGTAGGCGTAGCCCAACCCAGGTATCGCTCTATGTCTGCCCAATTTATCGCACTTCATATCTAGCAAGCTTTTAGGCTTTTTGTAATCGTCGCTTTCACCTTGGGCTGAATCGTCATACACTGATTTTGAACTAATGAAACCGGTTGCCCTCAAAGAAACGATGAGCGAAAGTAAGATATCAGAAATATTAGAAACCTTCGAGGCAGACTTGCTGTCGGAGTGGACTCAGGAACTAGCTATTGTCAATATTCGCAGAGGCTTGATTAAAGAAGCCCATCTAAAGGAGGAGTGCCGGGAATTCCTGAGTTTGTTTCGGATTGCCGTTGGGCGGGGCAATACCAATATTCAGGCAGGGGAGTGGCAGGAGATGCGGGAGATGCTCAACAGCATTTCTCGATCGCGATCGCAAAATGGTTTCACACCCTCAGAAACGGCTACATTCGTCTTTTCGTTCAAGAAACCCCTCTTCAAACAAATGCGTCAGCAATTGAAAGACCCGATTGAATTGGGTGAAAATATCTGGTTAGCCACAAACTTATTGGATCGGCTAGGATTGCTGACAATTGAAGTCTATCAAAAGACGCGAGAAGAAGTGATTTTACGGCAGCAAGAAGAGTTGATGGAGCTGTCTACCCCCGTCGTTAAACTCTGGGAGGGAATTTTGGCATTGCCGATAATCGGTACCCTGGATAGTGCCCGGACTCAACTGATGATGGAATCGTTATTGCAGAAGATTGTCGAAACCAGTTCTGAAGTTGCCATCATTGACATTACCGGGGTTCCTACTGTCGATACCCTGACCGCTCAACATTTGCTCAAAACCGTTACTGCTGCCCGTCTCATGGGAGCTGATTGTATGATCAGTGGCATTCGTCCTCAAATTGCCCAAACAATCGTCTATCTCGGCATTGATTTGACCAATATAGTCACGAAAGCAACGTTAGCCGATGCCTTTCTCACGGCGCTAAAACGTTTAGGAACGACCATTACCCGCCCTCAATCTAAATAGGTAGGAAGCAATGGAACGCATTCCTATACTCAAAATGGGCAATTTCCTGCTTGTGACGATTCAGGTAGATATGCACGATCGCCTCGCCACAACGCTACAAGAAGACTTGACCAACCGGATCGCCCAAACTCACGCTCGCGGTGTGCTGATCGATATTTCGGGATTAGAGATTGTTGATTCCTTCATTGGTAGGGTTTTAGCCAACATTGCCAGAATGTCACGGGTGCTAGATGCTGAGACAGTTGTCGTTGGGATGCAGCCTGCTGTGGCAATCACCTTAGTGGAATTGGGGCTGTCGCTGACGGGGATTCGCACTGCCCTAAACGTCGAAAAGGGTATGGCATTGTTGCGATCGTCACTCAATGAAACCACAAATCAAATCACTGCCACTAAATGGCGTGCAGATGATCATGCAGAAGACTGAAACGATTAACATTCAATCTTCTACAGATGTAATTTTAGTTCGGCAGGCTGTGCGCAACCTTGCCGTAGAGATTGGCTTTGGCTTAGTAGACCAAACTAAAATTGTTACTGCCGCCAGTGAGTTAGCCCGCAATACCCTAGACTACGGGGGAGGCGGCACAGTCAAGCTAGAAACGCTTCAGGAAGGGCGACGACGAGGACTTCGGCTAACCTTTGAAGATCGGGGGCCGGGAATTTCCGATATCGAACTGGCACTAAAGGATGGGTTCACAACGGGCAACGGCTTAGGTATGGGGCTAGGTGGTGCTAAACGACTTGCCGACGAGTTTGATATTCAGTCTGTGGTGGGAGAAGGGACACGGATAATAATTGTACGATGGAAATAAAATGAGAGAATCTGTCGCCGTCACAATTACTGAATCTAGCCAGATCGGGGAAGCCAGACGGGCGGCGATGGCTTTAGCAACTCGGCTGGGTTTTCAGGAAACAGAACGGGGCAAGGTTGGGATTGTGGTGACAGAAATTGCGAACAATCTGGTGCAACACGCCCACGGCGGAGTTGTGCTAATGCGATCGCTCAGGCAAGATTCCAAAATTGGCATTGAAATTTTATCGCTAGATAAAGGAGAGGGAATGGTCGATGTGGATGAGTGTTTGCAAGATGGCTTTTCCACAGCCGGAACCTTGGGCAATGGTATGGGTGCAATTCGTCGCCTTTCTGGTTTCTTTGAAATTTACTCCATTCCCAACCAAGGAACAGCGCTCCTCGCTCACCTGTGGCTAGGCCCAGCACCTCATCTGCCTGAGAAGGTTTTAGAAATTGGAGCGATCTGTTTGCCCAAACGAGGAGAAGAGGTTTCTGGAGATACCTGGGTCTGTGAAGTCGATTGTTGCCGTAGTCTGTTGCTAGTAGCCGATGGTTTAGGGCATGGGCCTGCGGCTGCTTCTGCTGCTGAAGCAGCCGTGAGAATGTTTCAAGAACATCTTCATTGTTCTCCTGGGGCGATCGTCGAAGCTGCCCACGCCGCCTTGCGAAGTACGCGAGGTGCAGCACTGGCCATTGCCGAAATCGACTTTGAACAACAGTCTGTCCGCTTTGCTGGCATTGGCAACATCGCTGCTAGCATTTTCTCCTTTACTGAGCACCGCAATTTGCTATCTCATAACGGCACGGTCGGACATGAAATCCACAAAATTCAAGAGTTTACTTATCCCTGGTATGCCAACGGACTTTTAATTATGCATTCTGACGGATTAGGCGCTAAGTGGCAAATCGATCGCTATCCAGGCTTAATGCAAAAACATCCCAGCTTGATTGCAGGTGTGCTATACCGAGACTTTAACCGAGAGCGAGACGATGTGACGGTGTTAGTCGCGAAAGGAATGGGCAGATGACAAAGGTTTTCACGATCGCCATTCAGTACGAACAGGATGTTGTGCAAGCTCGCCAACGAACTCGTGAGATTGCTGAGCAGTTGGGCTTTGATGCTCAAGATCGGGCGCGATTGGCGACGGCAGTTTCCGAAATTGCCCGCAACGCCTTTCAATATGCCCAAGACGGAACGGTTGAATTTTCTGTGGTGGGAGAGCCGCAAGCGTTTCTGATTCGGATTCAAGATCGGGGTGGAGGCATTCCTGATTTAGCAGACGTTTTGGCCGGACGCCACACCTCTGATACGGGAGCGGGGCTAGGCATCGTGGGTACTCGTAGATTGATGGATTTCTTCGAGATTGAATCGCTGCCGGGACAGGGAACAACCGTGACAATCGGCAAAAGGTTGTCGAAGCGCACACCTACTTTCAGCGATTCCCAATTGCAGCAGATTCGAGAAACCGTAATTGGGCGATCGCCCGAAAATCCCTATCAAGAAATCCAGCAGCAAAACCAAGAATTACTCCAGGCAATGGCAGAGCTACGCAAGCGTGAGGAAGAATTAAGCCAACTGAATCAGGAATTGGAAGAAACCAATCGCGGTGTGGTTGCCCTCTATGCAGAACTGGATGAAAAAGCCAGCTCCCTGCAACAGGTAAACGAGTTAAAAACCCGCTTTCTCTCCAACATGAGCCACGAGTTTCGCACGCCGCTCAACTCGATTCTCTCCCTCTCTCGAATGCTGCTAGCCCGGATAGATGGCGATTTGACCATTGAGCAAGAAAAGCAGGTGACATTCATCCAAAAGGCAGCAAGCGGATTATCAGAACTGGTCAACGACTTGCTAGATTTGGCAAAGGTGGAAGCTGGAAAAATTGAAGTGCATCCCAGTTCCTTTGAAGTGAGTGACTTGTTTGGCACGCTACGAGGGATGCTGCGCCCATTATTGGTTCAAGGCTCCTCCGTGACGCTGATTGTCGAGGAACCTGAAGGTATTTCGCCACTCTATACCGATGAGGGGAAAGTCGCTCAAATTCTGAGAAACTTTGTCTCGAATGCGCTCAAATTTACCGAGCGGGGAGAGGTGCGCGTTAACGCTGTGCAAACGGGTCATACCGTCACCTTCTCTGTATCTGATACGGGTATCGGCATTGCTCCCGCCGATCGAGAGCGGATTTTTGAGGATTTTATGCAAATTGAGTCCCCTCTGCAAAAGCAAGTGAAGGGAACCGGTTTAGGATTGCCGTTATCGCGCAAGCTAGCGGAGCTAATTGGCGGTAGCATTTCGATGAAAAGTCAGCCAGGTGAAGGCTCTACCTTTACAGCCTTGATTCCCATCGTCTACCCAGATACCAGCGAATTGACCACCGTACTGCAACCAATCACATCAGTTGAGCCAACTCGCCTGCCGATTCTGGTGGTTGAAGATCATCCAGAAACTCTATTTATTTACGAAAAGCATCTTCAGCAATCAATCTATCAATTAATTGCTACCCGCACCTTAGCTCAAGCAAGGCTTGCCTTACAACAATTTCGACCGGCGGCAATTATGCTAGATATTTTGCTGGAGGGGCAAAACGGCTGGACGTTCTTGCGAGAAATCAAAGGGGATGAAACAACCCGCACTATCCCTGTACTCGTGATTACCATCATTGATAACGAGAAGCAAGCATTGGCGTTAGGAGCAAACGGTTTTCTAATTAAGCCAGTAGACAGATTGCCGCTATTGAACAAACTTAATACGCTAATTACTGAGAACAAGCCTCAAAAAATCTTGTTAATTGACGATGACCCCGCCTATCGGTATCTTGTGAAACAGTTGTTGATAAATACACCATTGAGTATTTTAGAAGCCGCAAATGGAAAAGAAGGATTAAATTTGGCACAACGAGAGCAGCCAAACGCAATCGTGCTGGACTTGGAGATGCCAGAACTCGGCGGGTTTGATGTACTCAAGCAACTTAAGAACAATTCCGTCACTCAGGCGATTCCTGTGATTATTCACTCATCTGCCCAACTGGATGCTGAAGCGCAAAGCCGATTAGCGGCGCAAAGCATAGCCATTGTTTCCAAAGAAATAGGCTCTCAAACCACGACGACCGCTCAACTTCAAGATGCACTCGTCAAAGCCGGACTTGTTTTAGAGGTTTCAGGGAAAAGTCATGTCTGAGCCACGAGTTACGATCCTGCATGTTGACGATAACGAAGCCAATCGTTACGTTGTTACCCGTATCTTGCAAAATGCAGGCTTTAATGTGGTGGAAGCGGCAACTGGAGCGGCAGGATTAGAAGCTATTGTTAACTTTCAGCCTGACTTAATAATTTTAGACGTCCAATTACCAGATATCAGCGGCTTTGAAGTCTGTCGCCAAATTAAGGCAAATCCAGAAACGGCTTTTATTCCTGTGCTACACCTTTCTGCAAGTTTTGTCCAAAGCCAGGATAAAGCAGAAGGCTTAGACAGTGGTGCCGATGCTTATCTGGTGCAACCTGTTGAACCAATTGAACTGCTTGCCACTTTGCGATCGCTGCTGCGAATTCGTCGGGCGGAGGAAGCTGCTTTGTCCTCAGCGCGGGAGTGGCAAACCACCTTTGACTCCATGAAGGACGGCGTATCTCTGGTAGACCAAGAAGGTAGAATTATGCGCTGTAATCGAGCGATGATGCAGCTTTTTAACAAGCCCTCCCACGAAATCTTAGGTTATGCCCACCACGAGCTGATGGGCGCAAAATTGGGAATCGGCGATGGCACTTGTTTTCGCCGTGCGAAACAAACTCACCAACGGCAAATTCTCGAATTCCAGTCCCAAGAACGCTGGTTTGCCAAAACCATCGATCCGGTACTCGATCGGGATGGGACTCTCACTGGTGCCGTTTTCATTCTGTCTGATATCACCGAACGTAAACGAGCAGAAGCATTGCTGCAAGAGCAAAACGATCGCCTCAATCAACTAATGATTTCTTTGCAGCAACAGACCGAACAAGCACAGCAAGCCAACCGCATCAAAGATGAGTTTCTGGCAGTGCTGTCTCATGAATTGCGATCGCCCTTGAATCCAATTCTGGGTTGGGCAAAAATTTTGCAAAAAAGTCACCAGGATGCAGCCAAAACTCAGTACGCCCTAGAAACGATCGAGCGCAACGCGAAACTGCAAGCACAACTAATCGAAGATTTGCTCGATGTGTCGCGTATTCTCCAAGGTAAGTTGGCTTTAAACACAGTTCCAGTCGGTTTGACTTTTACTATCAAAGCTGCACTTGAAACCGTGCGCCTTGCTGCTGAAGCTAAATCTATTCAGATTCAAACAATATTTGAACCGAATGTTGGGCAAGTATTGGGTGATTCTGGTCGCTTGCAACAAGTTGTTTGGAATCTACTTTCTAACGCGATTAAATTTACCTCAGAGGGTGGTCGAGTAGAGGTGCGGTTAGAAACAATCAAGGATGAAGTAGATACTGCAAAATACACTCAAATTACTGTCAGCGACACTGGTAGGGGAATCTCCGGTGACTTTCTGCCCTACGTGTTTGACTACTTCCGCCAAGCCGATGGGACAACGACGCGAAAATTTGGCGGGTTGGGGTTAGGATTAGCGATCGTGCGTCATTTGGTTGAATTGCACGGCGGAACCATTCACGCAGCCAGTCCTGGAGAAGGGCAAGGAGCGGTATTTAAAGTTAAACTTCCACTGATCGCTGCTTCAAAATTGAATCAAGTTAATACCGCCGATCGCGATCGCTCAGACTTCAATCTCAATGGATTGCAAGCACTGCTGGTAGACGATAACAAAGATTCACGGGAGTTCATTGCCTTCGTGCTAGAACAGTACGGAGTACAAGTGACTGAAGCGGACTCAGCACATGATGCTCTAAACAATTTGATGCAAGCAAAATTTGATTTGTTAATTAGTGATATTGGTATGCCCGATATGGATGGCTACACCCTTATTCGTCAAATTAGAAAGCAGTCACCCGAACAAGGCGGAGAAATTCCTGCGATCGCCGTGACTGCTTATGCCGGAGAAATCGATCGACAACAAGCACTAGCTGCCGGATTTCAACAACATATTTCTAAACCAATTGAGCAAGAATTA
The DNA here is from genome assembly GCF_034530775.1 of Nostoc sp. DedSLP04. NCBI lineage: Bacteria > Bacillati > Cyanobacteriota > Cyanophyceae > Nostocales > Nostocaceae > Nostoc > Nostoc sp. DedSLP04. The sequence goes on from NZ_JAVRCL010000005.1 coordinate 208,784, forward strand.
TTAATACAGGCTATTTTGACTATAGTAAAGGTCTAGAAACCTGAATTTTAAGGTTTTTGGCGATAACTGAAAGTGTATTGATTTATAAATATCCGTCAATCAGACTGTATAACAATCCAAAGGCTATAACCTGACTTAATCATTCGTGAATAACTAGATCCCCGACTTCTTCAAGAAGTCGGGGATCTGAGCTTGAGCCATTCAATTAACGTGAGTTCGACAAGCCTTTTTTTGACCTCTCCCCCAACCCCTCTTGGACACCCAGAGGGGAGCCAAAACCCTAATTTCTCGTTGCTCCTCCCTTTCCCAGTGGGAGAGGGCTGGGGTGAAGGTTCATCGAACTCACGTTCAATTACTGGAGTTTAGACTAAAAGCGATATGAGAGAACGCGAATCAAATAGAATTA